>JBBSSC010000272.1:0-3593 GCA_038242465.1 Propionibacteriales bacterium
CCGCTGGGGCACCGCCCCCTTCCGCGAGCGGTGCGGATTGGACGTTCCGAGACGGTGAGTCTGTCCACACCGCACCACTCGGATGCCGGTTCGCACCACTCGCGCGCCAGCGGTGGGGGTCCCCCGCAGGCTGTGGGACGGACGAGGCGCGCGGCTAGACCGTCTCGGGCTTGGCTGTCCGTGAGATGAGCCGCTGCACGAGCTCATCGGGCGTCATCTCGCCCGCGACGAGTGCCGCGACATGCTCAACGATCGGCATCTCGACGCCGTTCAGCTTGGCCAGCTCGCTGACCGACTGGCACGACTTGACGCCCTCGGCGACCTGATGCGTCTGCGCCATGACCTCTTCGACGCTCATGCCCTCGCCCAGCTTCTCGCCGAACGTCCGGTTGCGTGAGAGCGGCGATGAGCACGTGGCCACGAGGTCACCCATGCCAGCCAGCCCCATGAACGTCACAGGATCGGCGCCGATGGCCACTCCGAGGCGTGCGGTCTCGGCGAGGCCGCGCGTGATGACGGACGCCTTGGTGTTGTCGCCGAAGCCGAGCCCGACGCAGACTCCGACCGCGAGCCCGATGATGTTCTTGGCGGTGCCCGCGAGCTCGCAGCCGATGACATCGGTCATGGAGTACGGGCGAAACGCGGCCGAATGCATGATCTTCTGAAGACGCTCGGCGACACCCTGATCCACGCAGGCCACGACACTGGCGGCAGGCTCGCGGTTGGCGATCTCGCGGGCCAGGTTGGGGCCCGACACAACCGCGATGCGCTCGGGGCCCGCGCCCGTCACCTCGGCGATGACCTCGCTCATGCGCTGGTGGCTGCCGAGCTCGATGCCCTTCATGAGGCTGACCATGACGGCATCGACGGGGATGTGCTCGCTCCACGCCTCGAGATTGGCTCTCAGCTGCTGCGACGGGATCGCCAGCACGACGACATCGGCACCGGCCAGCGCCTCGACGGGATCCGAGGTCGCGGAGATAGCATCAGGCAGCTCGATGCCCGGCAGATAGTCGGTGTTCTCGTGCTTGGTGTTAATGGTTTCGCAGATCTGGGGTCGCCGACCCCACAGGCGGACTTCATTGCCGGCATCGGCCAGCACCAGCGCGAAGGCGGTACCCCACGAGCCTGCGCCCATCACAGCTGTCTGCGCCATTCACGGTTCCGTTCTCTTAAGGTGCTGAGTCTCTTGGAGGAGCTGAGTTCTTGTAGTTGCTCTTTGGCCGGCTCAACGAGTGGACGTCGATGCGAGGTGTCGTAGGTCGCTCGTCGCGTACCTGGGCCATCATGTCAGTCAATGTGTCCATTAGGAGGTTCGTGGCCTCGCGAAGCACATCATCCGTCAGCGGTCGGCCCTCGAACGACGAGAGGTCCAGGGGTGGCCCAACGCGAACAAGGATCGTCTTGCGCGGGAACAGGCGTACTTTCTTGCTGTACGGCCACAGGATCGCCTGCGGGCCCCATTGCATGACCGGGACGAGTGGCTTGCCCGTTGCGAGCGCGACGCGCACCGCTCCCGTACGTCCTGACATCGGCCACGCCGCGGGATCTCGCGTGATGGTGCCCTCGGGATAGATCGCGACCACACTGCCCGCCTCGACGGCGGCGATCGCTTCTCGCAGCGACTCGGCGGCGCCCTCCGTGCTGCGGTACACGGGGATCTGCTCGGCATGACGCAAAATCCATCCGCCGACCGGCAACGACATCAGCGTGTCCTTGGCTAGAAAGCGCGGCGGAAGGCCATGATCGACCATGAAGTGCGAGATCAAGAAGGGGTCGAGATGCGAGATGTGATTCGGAGCGAAGACGAAGCCGCCGCTCGGCAGATTCTCTTGCCCCTGCCAGTCGCGCTTGGTGACCACCATCAGCAGCGGCCGGAGCACGATCACGACAGCCCTCAGTGTGCGCGGAAAGGGACGTCGCTCCATGACGCTGAGCCTAATCGCTCTTTGCGCCGACTACGCTGATCGCCATGCAGGGCACTGTGGCGAGCTTCGACGAGACCAGCCGATCCGGTCATGTGCTGACCGACGAAGGAATGCCGCTGGACTACCCGGCCGAGTCCCTTGCCGACCACATCCGCCACCTGCGGATAGGCCAACGAGTCTTCATCGAGGTGGACGGAGAAGCCGTCACCTCGATCGCGATCTGGCGATAACCCTGAGTGTGACGTGTGCGGGCGGTAGCCCGCGGGACGCGGGCCGCAAACGTCACACTCAGCGGGTGAGAGCGTGACGGGCGTGAACGACGGACGCTTCGCCTCGTACGAGTTGATGTCGTCTTCGTGGCTCAGGGTGATGCCGACGTCGTCGAGACCCTCGAGCAGGCGCCAGCGGGTGTAGTCGTCGATCGTGAACGAGTCCTCGATCGCGTCGACGCCCTCGCCGGCCTTGACCGTGCGGGTCTCGAGATCCAGCGAGATCGATGCACCAGGGTTGGCGTCGAGGTAGTCCCACAGACGCTGGACCGTCTTGTCCTCGACCTGCGCAGCGAGCAGTCCCGCCTTGCCCGAGTTGCCCCGGAAGATGTCGCCGAAACGCGGCGAGATGACGGCCTGGAAGCCATAGTTCTGCAGCGCCCAGACAGCGTGCTCGCGCGATGAGCCAGTACCGAAGTCGGGGCCGGCGACCAGCACAGTCGCGTTCTTGTAGGAGTCCTGGTTCAGGACGAAATCAGGATCGCTGCGCCATGCCGAGAACAGTCCGTCTTCGAAGCCGTCGCGGGTGACCTTCTTGAGCCAGACCGCGGGGATGATCTGATCGGTGTCGACATTGCTGCGACGCAGCGGCGCACCGACACCGGTGTGGTTGATGAACTTGTCCATGGCTCCTACTTCCCTGCCGTAGCGAGTTCGGCCAGATCCGCAGGACCGGCCAGATGACCGAGGATGCCTGTGGCGATCGCGACGTCGGGCGACACGAGGTGCGTCCGGCCTCCCTTGCCCTGGCGACCCTCGAAGTTGCGGTTGGACGTCGACGCGCTGCGCTCACCGGGAGCAAGCTGGTCCGGGTTCATGCCCAGGCACATCGAGCAGCCGGCGCCACGCCACTCGGCACCGGCGTCCTTGAAGATCGCGTCGAGACCCTCGGCCTCTGCCTGCAGGCGCACCCGCACCGAGCCGGGCACGACCAGGATGCGAGTGTTCTCGGCGACCTTGTGACCCTTGATCAGATTCGCGGCAACCCGGAGGTCCTCGATGCGTCCGTTGGTGCACGAGCCGATGAAGACCGTGTCGACCGCGATGTCCTTCATCGGCATGCCTGCCGTCAGCCCCATGTAACGCAGCGCGTTCTCGGCGGCAACCCGCTCGTTCTCGTCCTCGAACGATGCGGGATCGGGGACATTGCCCGACAGCGCGACGCCCTGGCCGGGGTTGGTGCCCCACGTGACGAACGGTGTGATGGTCGACGCATCGATCGTGATGATCTTGTCGAACTCGGCGTCGTCATCTGTAACGAGACTGTCCCAGTGCGCGACGGCTGCGTCCCAGTCGGCTCCGGTCGGAGCTGAGGGACGACCCTTGAGGTAGTCGTAGGTGGTCTGGTCGGGTGCGATCAGGCCTGCCTTGGCGCCCCACTCGATCGACATGTTGC
>JBBSSC010000273.1:0-3589 GCA_038242465.1 Propionibacteriales bacterium
AATCACGTCGGTGACCGCGATCTCGACGACGAGGGCATCGTCACGTTCCTGCAGCACTGCGCGAGCCTGGGGGTGCCGGTCTTCGTCCACCCGTGGGACATGCCGAACTCGCCTCGGCTCGATCGCTGGATGGCACAGTGGCTGACTGGCATGCCTGCCGAGACGCACCTGTCGATCCTGGCCATGGTGCTCGGCGGCGTGTTCGATCGTATCGGGCCCGAGCTGCGCATCGCCTTCGCGCATGGCGGCGGTTCGTTCGCGTACTGGCTCGGACGTGTCGACAACGCATGGCGAGAGCGGCACGACATCATCGGCACATCGGCCCTGCCGCCGTCGCAGTACATCGATCGATTCAGCGTCGACTCCGTCGTGTTCGATCCGCGCGCCCTGCGCCTCCTGGTCGACACCCTCGGGTCTGAGCAGGTCATGGTCGGCAGCGACTATCCGTACCCGTTGGGGGAGAGGCCCGCCGCCGCGGTGGTGCGCAAGGCTGACTTCCTGGACGATCGTGCGCGCTCCGCGCTCCTGCGCGACAACGCTCGCACCTATCTCGGACTCGGCACCCTCTGAGAAGTAGACGTCGAGATCGGGGAAAACTCCTGCGATGAAACAAAGAGTATTTGTAGTACAATTAGATGCTGATGTCACGAGGAAGAGGACATGATGGTCAAGAAGACCGTGGAAGTCGTGGGCGCGGGAATCGGTGGTCTCACCGCCGCCACTGCGCTGGCCCAGGATGGTTGGAGCGTGCGGCTGCACGAGAGGGACGCGGAGATCCGTGCCATCGGTGCGGGCATCTACGTGTGGGGCAACGGGCTCTCGGCCCTGGAGCACCTCGGCCTGTTCGATGACGCCGTCGAGGGAGCTCACATCGGTCCGGTCCTGGAATCTCGAGACCATCGCAACCGCACCGTCGAGCGGATCCCGATCAACGGACCGGGACAGCCGCGGGTCCGCACCATCATGCGCGACAGGCTCATCGCCACGCTCCTCGCAGGAGCGGAGTCGGCCGGAGTCGATATCGTGACGAGCTCCGAGGTCGTTGCAGCGGATCCGGACGGAACCCTGCGAACCGCATCCGGAGCCGTGCACCGCGCGGATCTCGTGATCGCGGCCGACGGCGTCAACTCCCGTATCAGGGACGCGCACGATGTGGTCTCCCACCGCAAGCACATGACCCAGGGAGCGACTCGGGTCACGATTGAGCGCCGCGACGACTTCGTGCCGCAGGCGGACTTGGGCAAATACATCGAGTACTTCGCCGGCCGTCGACGTGTCCTCTACACGCCCAGCAGTGCCACGAGTCTCTACGTCGCGCTGATCGCGGAGGAGCGCGACGCGGTGGCAAGCCGCGTCCCCGTCGAGGTGGAGCCGTGGATCGAGAGCTTCCCCCACCTCGAGAAGCTGCTGTCCGCACTCGACGGTGCCCCGGCTCGATGGGACACCTTCGAGTTCATCCGGCTCAAGACCTGGTCGAAGGGGAAGCTCGCCTTTCTCGGCGACGCCGCGCATGCCCAGCCGCCGTACCTCGGCCAGGGCGGCGGCTGCGCCATGATGAACGCTCTCGGCCTGGCTCACGCAATGCGCCGGGACGATCTCCCGATCGCCACACGACTCGCGGCCTGGGAAGCGACCGAGCGGCCGACGATCGAGCACACGCAGAAGGCGTCATATTCGCTGCGGCTGCTCAACAACATCCCCGATCCGCTGCGGACGCCGTTCATGAATGCGACCGGCAAGCTCGAATTTCTCGGCAAGTCCCGCCTTCGCGCTGCCCTGACCATCCCCACGGGGACAGCTGTGCCCGCCAACCCGGTTTCGCCCACAGATGAGGAGGGCACAGATGCTGCCTGAGCGTTCGACCATGATGATTGACGGCCTGCCGATCGGCTATGCGGACCTCGGCGATCCGGAAGCCCCTGCCGTTGTGCTGATGAGCGGCTGGTGCCACGACCACCGGCTCTTCGACCAGCTCGTTCCCGAGCTCGTCGCGGATCATCGCGTGCTCTCGATCGACTGGCGCGGACACGGCGTGGAGCGCGCCCCCGTGGCCGACTTCGGCTACAACGAGCAGGCCTCGGACGTCCTGGGAGTCCTCGACAAGTTGGGCGTCGACCAGTTCCTCCCCGTCTCGCACTCGCACGGCGGATGGCCCAATGTCCAGATCGCCGAGCGGGCTGGAACCCATCGTGTACCCGGCCTGATCGTCATCGATTGGCTGATGACGCCGCCGAGTCCTGAGTTCGCCGACGGTCTGGCCGCTATCCAGGACCCCGAGCGCTGGATCGAAGGGCGCCAGGGACTCTTCGACGTGTGGCTGAACGGGCAGGAGCAGGAGCGGGTCGAGCGGCATCTGAACGAGGAGATGGCAGGCTACGACTTCGAGATGTGGGCACGCTCGTGCCGGGTCATCGCATCGGCGTACAAGGAGTTCGGCTCGCCGCTCGAGCTGTTCGCGGCGATGGAGGGCCGGCGTCCGGTGAGGCATCTGTTCTCGCAGCCGACCGAGGCAGCCTATGTGCAGGCCCAGGCCGACTTCAGCGCGCAGAATCCATGGTTCTCGTACGCCCAGCTCGACGGCCCGACCCACTTCCCGACGCTGGACAGCGCGCCCGCGGTCGCCGCGCAGATTCGCGGCTTCGAGGCCACGGAGCTGGCCTGACATGTCAGATCCCGCCGTTGACGTCGCCTACAACGTTCGCGCGACCGTGCCCGAGGGCGTCTTCCTCGAGACGATCGCGGCGTACCGATCGGAGTCGCAGCGCGCGACCGAGGGCCTGGAAGGGAGCACAGGCCTTCGGTATGACACCTCCAGCGATGAACGGCTGGATGTGTGGGGGACCAGTTCCGAGCTGCGGCCGGCGGTCATCGCGATCCACGGTGGCTACTGGCGCCAGCTCTCGCGCCACGACACGGCGTTCATGGCGCGGACGTTCGCCGACGCGGGTGTCGCGACCGTCGTCGTGGACTACACGCTGGCTCCCACGGCGACGCTCGAGGAGATCGTGCGTCAGGTGCGAGCCAGCGTGGCCTGGGTATATCACCACGGACGCGACCACGGACTGGATCCTCAGCGGATCTTCGTGACCGGCAGCTCTGCCGGGGGGCATCTGGCTGCGGCGACGATGGTCGGCGGGTCGTGGCGACGTGAGCACGAGCTGCCGGACGATGTGGTCAAGGGTGGCATGCCCATCAGCGGGCTCTTCGACCTTCGGCCGCTGGTCGACTCCTTCGCCAATGAGTGGCTTTTTCTCGACCCGAGTCGGGCCGCTGCCCTGAGTCCGATGCTCCACGTGGCCGGGCTGCCCAGACCGCGCGCGATTGTCGCGGTGGCGGAGCATGACGGCTCAGGGTTCTTGCAGCAGAGCGCCGACTTCCAAGCAGCGTGGTCGGCGAGCGGGGGAGAGGCATCTTTGCTCGTCGTCCCGGGGCGCCATCACTACGACGTGTTCCTTGATCTGGCCGACCGCAACTCCGCTCTCAGCAGAACCTTCTTGGCTGGAATGGTGTGCCGCGGCAACTAATGATCACTTGTACTACAGAATGGTTGTCGGGACTCCTCGCATGAGGTGCCCGACGAATGGAGCTG
>JBBSSC010000274.1:0-3589 GCA_038242465.1 Propionibacteriales bacterium
CTTGACCTCGTCGTGCAGGTCGACGGCCTGGTAGACCGTCGCGAGTGGGTGGTAACCGTCGGTGCGCACCGGCCCGACGCCCAGGCACAGGTTGATCTTGGCGGGGACGCGGACGTTGGCGAAGCTCACCTGCTCAACCTAGTGGACCCACCCGCGAGCGCTCAGAGGTGTTGGGCAAGGCGGGCGAAGTCGTGGACCGTGAGCTGTTCACCGCGCGCCTGGGGCGAGATGTCGGCGGCGAGGAGCGCCTTCTCGGCCAGTGCGCCCGAACCCGCGAGATTCGCGAGCGCGGCCCGCATCGTCTTACGGCGCTGCGCGAAGGCCGCATCGGTGATCGCGAACGTTCGCAGCCGCAGCTCTTCGTCGCCGGGCGGCTCGTGCCGCGTCCAGCTCACGAGAGACGACTCGACATTGGGCATGGGCCAGAAGACATTGCGCCCCACCGAGCCCGAGAGCTTCATATCGGCGTACCACGCCGACTTGACGCTCGGAATGCCGTACGTCTTGGAGCCGGGGCCCGCAGCGAGACGGTGCGCGACCTCGGCCTGCACCATGACGAGCCCCGTGCGGATCGAGGCGAAGCGCTCGAAGAACGTCAGCAGGACCGGGACCGAAACGTTGTACGGCAGATTGGCCACCAGGGCGGTGGGCTCGGGGCTCGGCAGCTCCGTGACCTTCATGGCATCGGCGATCACGAGCGCGAACGAGTCGACCTGATCGGGCGCGTACTCCGCGATGGTCTGCGGCAGCTGACCCGCCAGCACCTCATCGATCTCGACCGCCGTGACGTGCTGTGCGACCTCGAGCAGGCCGAGGGTCAGCGAGCCGAGGCCCGGGCCAATCTCGACCACGATGTCATCGGACGTGATGCCCGAAGCCTTGACGATGCGTCGCACCGTGTTGGCATCGTGGACGAAGTTCTGTCCACGTTGCTTGGTGGGGCGGATGCCACAGGATTCGGCGAGGCGTCGGACGTCAGCGGCTCCGAGCAGCCGAGGAGCGTTCAGTCGAACCTCGCATGTGCGCAGCCCCATTGGCCCCAGCCGGAGCGCGCCTGCAGGATCTTGGCGTACTTGATCTGGACCTCGCGGCTGTTCTGGTGCGGCAGGCCGGGCCCGCCGACGCTCTTCCACGTCGGGGCGCTGAACTGGAGTCCGCCGTAGTAGCCATTGCCGGTGTTGATCTTCCAGTTGCCTCCGGACTCGCACTTGGCGATCTTGTCCCAGACGCTGTCGGGCGCGGTGCGGCTCGTGCCGCGCGACACGACCTGGGTGACGGGCTTGCTGACCGGATCGGAGGCTCGCACGATTCGCTCGCGCAGCTTGCCGTCGGCGTACACCAGCGTGACTTCTTCGCGGCTCTTGCCGTTCTTGCCGGGCGTGACGACCTCGGTCTCACCCTCGAGCGCATCGGGATCCTCGCGGACCTCGGTGTCGTGCTTGATCTTGACGGTCTCGGACTTGTCGACCTTCTCGATGCGCACGACGCGGAGCTTGTCGTCAGGTGTCACCAGCGCGTCGACTGCCGGCTTGATCTCGTCATCTTCGTCGAGCGATACTCCGGCCTCGTCGAGGACGTCAGCGACAGTGGGACGCGTCGTGGTGAGTGTCGTCTTCTCGCCGTCAGCCACGACTGTGACGCTCTTGGGGGTGCTGACGACCAGTTCGAGGCCGGTGCGCGGCAGCTCGACCGTCGGCTTGGCAGAGACGTAAGCGCCCTCGGCGGCCACACCGAGAGTGTCTAGTGCCTCGCCGACGGTCTTGCCGTAGACCGTGTGCTCCGAGGCGACCCCGTCGAGGGTCAGCGTCAGTGGCTTGGCATAGGCGACGTTGATCGTGTCGATGCCGGAGATCGCGGCGGACGTGTCGTGATTAACCTGGTCGCCGGGCCGGACCTCGACATCGTGGCTCTCGAGGACGTCCTCAACGGTGCCGCCGAAGGTGCGGACCGTGCTGGTCGAGCCCTCGACCGTCAGCGTCACGGTCTGACTCAGGGCCCCGTAGGCCGCGGTGCCACCGCCGAGCACAAGCACGATCGCAAGATTCATCGCCAGGATCGGTGCGGGCGTGCGACGACGCCTCTTGGCGCGATGACCTGCGGTGGGGCGTTCATTCTTCTGGGGCACTGCATTGGTCTCGGGCACTACATTCCTCGGACGTCGATGACTGGGCCGACTTTCAACCATAGCGAGGCCTTCCCTGCCGTCAAATCCGCTGTTCCCAGGGCCCACCGAAGGCCTGGTCCGTATTTTCGTCGATTGCCCGACACATCTCGTCGACCGACAACCCTGCAATTCCAGCCATGAACCGCACCGTGAGGGGGATCAAGAACGAGGCATTAGGCTCCCCACGATACGGCGCCGGTGTGAGGAAAGGCGCATCGGTCTCGACAAGAATACGGTCGATCGGCGTCACCCGGAGCGCTTCTCGTAAGTTGTCTGCGTTCTTGAAGGTCACGGTGCCCGCGAACGACAAGTGCGCGCCGCGCTCGACGCACTCGCGCGCGAAGTCCGCATCGCCGGAGAAGCAGTGCATCACGACCCGATCAGGGACGCCCTCGTCGTCGAGGATCGCGAGGATATCCGCATGCGACTCGCGATCGTGGATGACCAGCGTCTTGTCGTGACGCTTGGCGATGCGGATGTGCTCACGGAACGAAGCGTGCTGCGCGGGGCGTCCGTCCTCCCCCGTGCGGAAGTAGTCGAGGCCCGTCTCGCCGACCGCGCGGACGTGGTGGCCACTGCCAGCGAGCCGGTCGATCTCGGCCAGTGCGGCGTCGAGCTCGCCGGCCTCCGCCAGCGCAGGCGCCTCATTGGGGTGCAGCGCCACAGCCGCGACGACGGACGGATACGCCTCCGCCGTCGAGACCGCCCAGCGCGAGCCTTCGAGATCGCAGCCGACCTGCACGATACGCGTGACGCCGACGCCTGCGGCCCGATCGAGCGCCTCGTCGACCGGGATCAGCAAGCCATCCTTCGTGGCCTTGCTGTAAGCGCGGTGGTCAAGGTGGCAGTGATTGTCGACGACCGGGGAGGGCAGCGCCTCCGGGGTCTGCGGCCAGCCGGCTGTCAACGTCATTCGGCAGCGGTCTCGATCCGCGGGAACAGCGAGGCCGGCTTAGTGATCGTGGTTCCGGCGGGCAGCTGCCCCCACGCGGCGACCGCGTCGATACGCTGATCCGCCAGAGCACCCAAAGCGGACTCAGCGCCGAGCGAGTCCCACAGCACCGCGGAGGCCTTGGGCATCACGGGGTTGAGCAGGACGGCCAGGACGCGCAGGCCCTCAGCCGCGGTGTTGAGGATCGTCGCGAGACGTGTGCCGCCCGGGCCATCCTCGGCCAGCTCGGTCTTCGCGACCTTCCACGGCTCCTGCTCGGTGATGTAGCCGTTGAGCTCGTCGACGATGCGCCAGATCGCCGACAGGGCGTCCTGCGGGGCGATGGCCTCGATCGCGGCGTCCGCATCGCGGACCGCATCCGCAACAGTGTCGACCACAGTGAGCTCGGCATCCGTGTGATCGCCCGCAGCTGGGAGGGATCCCTCGCAGTACTTTCCGATCATCGCAGCGACACGGGATGCGAGATTGCCGAA
>JBBSSC010000275.1:0-3584 GCA_038242465.1 Propionibacteriales bacterium
AGCTCGCGAAACAGCTCGATGTTCTGTCGGATCTCATCGCGCTCGATCCGCTGGGTGAACTCGTTGCCCTGGCCTTGACCCTGCCCTCCGCCAGCGCCTTGGCCCTGCCCACCGCTGCCCCGCGCACGCTGCTGCATCGTCCGGGTCAGCAACC
Source organism: Propionibacteriales bacterium (assembly GCA_038242465.1). Taxonomy (GTDB): domain Bacteria; phylum Actinomycetota; class Actinomycetes; order Propionibacteriales; family Nocardioidaceae; genus Aeromicrobium. The sequence goes on from JBBSSC010000275.1 coordinate 155, forward strand.
TCTGAGGCTGCAGCCTGTCGAGGGTCTGATATGCCGAGAAGCCGCCGGAGGACATACCGGGTGCGGCGAGCTGACCCAGCACATCGAGGGCGATAGCTGCCAGCTGCTCGATCGCCTGCTGATCGTTCTCGGCCAGGGCGGCCACGAGCTGATCGCGCAGGTCGTCGACCGTGAGATCGTCCTCGGCCTCGATACGCGCTTGAGGCGCGCCGACGCCGGACGGGAAGTACAGGTCGAAAGTCATGTCGAAGACATCACGCTGGCCGCCGCGACGCACCAGGGCGGCGGCGAGTCCCTCGCGCAGGTGCTCGCGACTGCTCAGGCCGAGGACATCGACGACCGCTGCGGCATCGACGGTCTCGCTCGTGCCGGCAGGGATGCCCTTGCTGCGTAGCGCGCCGACGAACTCCACCAGACGCCCGGCGAGATCCTGCGGCGCGCCCGCGGTCACTGGGCCAGCACCTCGTCGAGCAGAAGGTGGGTGCGTGCCTTCACGAGATCGTCCTGGTGCTTCAGGATCACGCCGAGGCTGTCCTTGACGACCTCGTCGTCCAAGATGTCGGCCCCGAGAGCGACGAGCGTGCGGGCCCAGTCGATCGTCTCCGACACCGAGGGGGCCTTGCGGAGAGGCATCGCGCGCAGGGCATTGATGACCCTAACCAGGGACTCGCCGAGCGTCGTGTCGAGCTCGGGGACCTTGAGCCGCACAATCTCCCGCTCCAGCTCGGCATCGGGGAAGTCGACGTGCAGGAACAGGCAGCGGCGGCGCAGCGCCTCGGACAGCTCACGGGTCGCGTTGGAGGTCAGCACGACGAACGGTCGGTGCTTCGCGGTGATTGTGCCGAGCTCGGGCACCGTGACCTGAAACTCGCCGAGCACCTCCAGCAGGAGACCTTCGATCTCGACATCGGCCTTGTCGGTCTCGTCTATCAGGAGCACGGTCGGCTGCTCGCTGCGGATCGCGGTCAGCAGCGGCCGAGTGAGCAGGAACTCCTCGGAGAAGATGTCATCGCTTGCGGCATCCCACGATTCGCCCTGCCCCGCAGTGATGCGCAGCAGCTGCTTGGCGTGATTCCACTCGTACAGTGCCCGAGCCTCGTCGACGCCTTCGTAGCACTGGAGCCGGACGAGCTCGGCACCACATGATTCGGCGACTGCGCTCGCGAGCGCAGTCTTGCCCACACCTGCTGGCCCCTCGACGAGAAGTGGCTTGCCGAGCTCGCTGGCAAGGAATACGGTCGTCGCGATCGCATCGGACGCGAGGTAGCCCGCAGACGCAAGCTTGGCTTTGACGTCGGCAATTGACTCGAATGGCATGGTGCGCATGCTTACGATGATGCCGTGGCCATGATAGAGATCGTTCGCGAGGTACGACTGAACCCCCAAGAGTCCTGGGCCCGGCTGACCGCATGGGAGCGTCACGGTGAGTTCGTGCCGCTCACGCGCATCGCCTTGACGCCGAACGGATTCGACGCCTTCACGGGGTTGGGACGTATGGGTTTCCATGATCCGATGGAGGTCGTCGAGTGGCGCGAGCCGTCGTTCTGCCGCCTCGAGAAGCGTGGCCGGGTTATGACGGGCTGGGCAGAGCTCGAAGTCGAGCCGCACGAGCTCGGCAGCCGGGTGACGTGGCGCGAAGACATCCACGTGCGGGGCGTGCCCCGATTCCTCGACGGTGTGACAAGAGCATCCAGCCGGGCGCTGTTCTCGCGGGTCGTCGACGGCTTGCTGGCCTGACCGAGACACGTATGCTCGCGGCATGGGCTACTCACCGGAAACCGAAGCGCTCGAGATCTGCCGTGATCTGATCCGTATCGACACCAGCAACTACGGTGACGACTCGGGCCCGGGGGAGCGCAAGGCGGCCGAATACGTTGCCGCATCGCTCGCCTCATGTGGCATCGAGTCGCAGATCTTCGAGTCCGAGCCTGGTCGTGCAAGCGTCGTGGCGCGATGGGGCAATCAGGACTCACCCAAGCCCGGACTGCTGATCCACGGTCACCTCGACGTCGTGCCTGCCCAGGCCGCCGACTGGACCATCGACCCCTTTGCGGCCGAAGTCGTCGACGGCTACCTATTCGGTCGCGGTGCGGTCGACATGAAGGACTTCGACGCGATGCTGCTGTCGGTCGTCCGCGCCCGCCAGCTCGCCGGCGCGATCCCCGACCGTCCCATCACACTTGTCTTCACAGCCGACGAAGAGGCCGGCGGAGTCCTCGGCGCGCACTGGCTCGTCGAGCATCATCCCGACCTGTTCGAAGGATGCACCGAGGCGATCGGCGAGGTTGGCGGCTACTCCGTCGAGATCGGCGGCAAGCGCCTCTACCTGATCGAGTCGGGCGAGAAAGGCATCGCGTGGTTGCGACTGCGCTCCCGCGGCACGGCCGGGCACGGCTCGATGGCCAATAAGGACAATGCGATCACGCACCTTGCGACTGGGCTCGTGACGCTGGGGCAGCATGAGTGGCCCAGCGAGCCCGGCCCGTCGATGCGCATCCTGCTCGACAAGGTACGCGAGCTGACCGGCAGCGAAGGCACTCCCGACGAGCTGCTTGAGCACTTCGGCCCGGCCATCCGCATGCTCGGCGCGGGTATCCGTAACTCCACCAACGCCACGATGCTCGAGGCTGGCTACAAGCACAATGTCATCCCGGGTGAGGCCGTCGCGTACGTCGACGGACGCTATCTGCCCGGCCACGGCGAGTCATTCATCCCTGCGGTGCAGCAGATCGTCGGTGACGGCATCACGGTCGAGCCCTACATCACCGATGCGGCCCTCGAGTATCCATTCGAGGGCGATCTGGTCGATGCCATGACCGTCGCGCTGCACAGTCAGGACCCGGAGGCTCACATCGCGCCTTTCCTGATGTCGGGCGGCACCGACGCGAAGGCCTGGCACAAGCTCGGCATCACATCTTTCGGCTTCACCCCGCTGCGCCTGCCCGCCGACCTCGACTTCACAGCCCTCTTCCACGGAGTGGACGAGAGAGTGCCCGTCGACAGCCTCGAATTCGGCGCCAAGGTCTTCGACAACTTCCTCAACCTCATCTAACCCTGACGAGGGGGTTACCGCCCCCTGACGAGGCGGTTACCGCCCACTCAGGACCTTCAGAGCGTGCTGCGCATGCGAATGATCTTGCGACGCAGGGTTACGGTCCGTTGGCCCGTGTCATCCTTGCGTAGTCGGTCAAGCTCCCAGCCCTGATATTCGGCGGCATCGGTCAGCATCCGGCACACAGCCGTGCGTGACTTCGTGCGGTCGATCGTCAGATTCCAGAACTCGTACTCGAACATGCCTCACCTCGTCGTTCGTACTGCTTGCGACACATCATCCAGCGCCTGGACGATCTCGGTAGGCAGAACGAGATCTTCCGAGGCGAGGTTCTCCTGCAGCTGCGAGGCGGTGCGCGCACCGACGATCGCGGCCGAG
>JBBSSC010000276.1:0-3570 GCA_038242465.1 Propionibacteriales bacterium
CCCGTGAGGCGGGGTCGATGAGGCGGCACCCGGCACGGTCGATGGCTTCGACGGCACAGGTCGATAGGCGGCCGTCGTGCCACGCCTGCCACACCGTGGGCATGGTCGAACGCAGGCGGCGGGCGCGGGCGACGTGGCGTTCGACGGTCGGGACGGGCAACCGCAGCGCGAGGGACAGCTCGTGTATTGCGGCGTCGACGCGGCGCCTGCCTTGGGCCTGACTGTGTTGTTCACCGACCGCGCGGGCCCGGTCGATGTAGTCGAGCAGATCGGTGGCTTCGGCGGCTTCGATGGAGGCCAGCGCTTCGCGACGCACGACGATCTGATCGATCGTCTGCCGGTCGTCCAGCACAGTTCTGGCCAACATGAAAACTCCTCGTATCGTGGTATTTAAGCCACGCTACGAGGGGCCTCAGACACCCGATCTGAGTTCACCGAAGTTGTCCACAGTCCGCCTTCGATCCGGCGGACTGCTGTCAGTTGGCTGCGCTGACCAGATCCAGGGCGATGTCGATGATCATGTCCTCCTGACCGCCCACGAGGCCGCGGCGACCGACCTCGAGGAGGATCGTGCGAACGTCGATGCCGTAGCGCTCGGACGCGGTCTCGGCGTGGCGCAGGAAGCTCGAGTAGACGCCCGCGTAGCCGAGCGTGAGGGTCTCGCGGTCGACGCGCACGGGCCGGTCCTGAAGCGGACGCACGATGTCGTCGGCAGCGTCCTGCAGAGCGAACAGATCTGCGCCGTGCTTCCAGCCGTTGAGGTCGGCGACCGCCACGAAGGGTTCGATGGGGCAGTTGCCCGCGCCTGCGCCCTGGCCGGCCAGCGAGGCATCCACGCGGTAAACGCCCTCTTCGACGGCGACGACGGAGTTGGCCACCGACAGCGACAGATTCTCGTGCGCATGGATGCCGAGCTCGGTCGTCGCGTCAAGCACGTCGCGGTAGGCCCGGATGCGCTCGCGCACGCCGTCCATCGTGAGGCGTCCGCCAGAGTCGGTGACGTACACGCAGTGCGCGCCGTACGACTCCATGAGCTTGGCCTGCTCGGCCAGCTTCTCGGGAGGAGCCATGTGGCTCATCATCAGAAAGCCCGACACGTCCATGCCCATCTCACGGGCGGTCGAGATGTGCTGCGCCGAGACATCGGCCTCGGTGCAGTGGGTCGCGATGCGCACCGAGCGCACGCCGAGTGAGTACGCCGTGCGTAGCTCCTCGATCGTGCCGACGCCGGGCAGGAGCAGCGTCGTGAGGCGTGCACGGCTGATGTTCGCCGCTGCGGCTTCGAGCCATTCCCAGTCGCTGTGCGAGCCGGGACCGTAGTTCAGGGTGCCGCCGGCGAGTCCGTCGCCGTGGGCGACTTCGATCGCATCCACTCCGGCGGCGTCGAGAGCCGCGACGATGCGGCCGACGTCGACGGGATCGATGCGGTGGCGGATGGCGTGCATGCCGTCACGGAGGGTGACGTCCTGCAGGAAGATCTCGGTCATGCGGTGGCCTCCTCGAGGTCGGTGCCGGTGGGCCGGCTGTCGGCGGCGATCCGCTCTGCGGTGCGCAGGGCGGCGGACGTCATGATGTCCAGGTTGCCGGCGTAGGCGGGCAGGTAGTGGGCAGCACCCTCGACCTCGAGGAAGACCGACACCTGGTGGGTGACCTTCGCGGTGGGGTCGGCGAGCAGGGTGTGCACGGGCTGGTCGGCAGGGACCGCGTCGATCTGGACGGTCTGCTTGAGCCGGTAGCCGGGGACGTAGGCCGACACATCGGCGACCATCTGCTCGATCGATGCGCGGATCTTGTCGTGCGTCTCCGGATCCGCGTCGCCGATGAGGCAGAAGACCGTGTCGCGCATGATGAGCGGCGGCTCGGCCGGGTTCAGGATGATGATCGCCTTGCCGCGGCCGGCTCCACCGACCTTCTCGATCGCGTGCGACGTCGTCTCGGTGAACTCGTCGATGTTGGCGCGCGTGCCGGGACCGGCAGACTTCGAGGAGATTGAGGCGACGATCTCGCCGTACGACACCGGCGTGATACGCGAGATGGCGGCGACGATCGGGATCGTGGCCTGTCCGCCGCACGTCACCATGTTGACGTTGGGCGCGTCAAGGTGCTCATCGAGGTTGACGGCCGGAACGACGAACGGGCCGATGGCGGCGGGGGTGAGGTCGATGAGTCGCTTGCCGTAGGGAGCTAGCTTCTCGGAGTTCGCGACGTGTGCTTTGGCGCTCGTCGCGTCGAACACGATCTCGATCTCGTCGAAGTCGGGGCCCGCGATGAGGCCGTCAACGCCGTCGCTCGTGATCGCGACGCCATGTCGCACGGCGCGCGCGAGGCCGTCCGACTCCGGGTCGATACCGACCATGACGCCCATCTCAAGCGTCTCGGAGAGCTGTGTCACCTTGATCATCAGATCGGTGCCGATATTGCCCGATCCGATGATTGCGACCTTAGTCTTCTTCACTGCGCCTCCTCGGCGGTGGGGTTGGAGCCTGATGACGAAAAGACGGCGGTGACGCTGCCCAGGCCAGTGATGTCGGCCGTGACCGTCGCGCCGGCTGGGACGTCGCGCATCGGGCCGAGGGCGCCCGAGAGCACAACCTGTCCGGCGCGCAGGGGTTCGCCGTAGTCGCGGGCGGTGCGCGCGAGCCAGGCCAGCGCGTTCAGCGGATCGCCCAGGCAGGCGGCGCCGGTGCCGGTGGATACCTCGGTGCCGTCGATCGTCATCGACATCGTGACGTCGACGGGCTCGAACTCCGCCAGCGTGCGCCGTTCGGTGCCGAGGACGTAGAGGCCGCTGGATGCGTTGTCCGCGACGGTGTCGCCGAAGGCGATGTCCCAGCCGGATACCCGACTGTCGACGATCTCGAGCGCGGCGACGGCGTAGTCGACCGCAGCGCGCATCTGGGCGTCGTCGAGCGGGCCGTCGGCGAGGTCTTCCTTGAGGACAAAGGCGATCTCTGCCTCGGCCTTGGGCTGCAGCAGCCGGGACATCGGCACCTCGTCGGCGCCTGTGAGGTCCATGTCGTCGAGCAGCCAGCCGAAATCGGGCTGATCGACGCCGAGCTGCTGCTGGACGGCGACCGAGGTCAGGCCGATCTTGCGTCCGACGACGACGGCGCCTGCCTCGAGGCGAGCGGCGATGACATGGGACTGGACGGCGTAGGCCGCGGCGAGGTCGTCCGAGCCGATCAGCTCGCGGACCGGGGCACACGGGGTGCGGGTCGCTGCGGCCTGCTGGAGTCGTTCGGCCGCCTGGCGGATCGACTCCTCGTCCACCGAAGTATCGAGAGCGGTCTGGTTCATAGGTGAAGACTCGATGTCTGGGCGGCATCCGAGCACATCCGCTCCCACTCACCGGAACGCTGACGAGGTGGTTACTGCCCCCTGACGAGGGGGTTGCTGCGCACTCGAGGGGCGGTAACCCCCTCCTCGAGGGGCAGTAACCCCCTCGTCAGCGGTGGACCTGGTCAGCGGGTTCCGGTGATTGGGAGTCGAGGCACGCGCGGGGGCGCAGCGTCCTAGCGTGCTCAGGACTGTCAGTCTTCGAGAGGAACCCGCATGCCCGTGCCCGTTATC
>JBBSSC010000277.1:0-3561 GCA_038242465.1 Propionibacteriales bacterium
AGACCCCATGGCGTCTCAAGCTCCGCACGGCATCTTTCAACAACGTCGCAGTCCTCCCGGAGATCGTGCAGGGAACAGTAGTGGCCGACCTAGTAGCCATCCTGGGAAGCATGTTCTTCGTCGTAGGAGACATCGACAAGTAACCCGCTGAGTGTGACGTTCTTGCGCGCGCTCCCGCGGCGCCGCGCACCAAAACGTCACACTCAGGGTCAGATCAGGCCGTGCTCGTGCGCGAAGACGACGATCTGGACGCGGTCGCGGAGGTCGAGCTTGCGCAGGATCGCGCCGACATGGGTCTTGACGGTCGACTCGCTCAGGAACAGTCGCGCCGACAGCTCCGCATTGGTCAGGCCCGCCGACAGCAGCGCAAAGATCTCCTGCTCCTTGGCGGTCAGATCGCCGTAGCCATCCGGGACGGGGGCGCGGCGCCGGAACTGTCCATCCATCAGCGCCGTGAGGTCCTCTGGAGCGAGCACGGCATTGCCCGCGTGCACCGTGCGGATCGCATCGATCAGCATCGTCGGGGTCGCGTCTTTGAGCAGGAATCCGCTGGCCCCGTAACGGATCGCGGTGGCCGCCCGGTCGTCCAGGTTGAACGTCGTCAGCACCACGACCCGCACCGGACGAGATCGGCTCGCGGCCCGTGCGGGCGAGAAGATCTGCCGCGTCGCCTCGACGCCGTCGAGCTCGGCCATGCGGATGTCCATCAGCACGACGTCCGGAGCCAGGTAGTCGACCAGACGCACTCCCTCCGCGCCGTCGGCGGCCGATCCGACGACTTCCATGTCAGGATGCGCGTCGATGATGACGCCGACGCCGGCGCGGAATAGCTCTTGGTCGTCGACCAGCACTACCCGGATGGGCGCCGTCACGGCCACACCCCCGTGCCGTGTCCCGCACGCAGCGGGATCCACGCCGTCGACGTCCACGTCACGACATCGTCACGCTCGCGCTGACGCGTGTCGAGGCGTCCGCCGACGGACTCGAGGCGACGCCTCATGCCGGGCAGCCCCATGCCCTCTCCGAGGACGCCGGTGTCGGACTTACGGTCGACGACGTTCTCGACCTCGAGGCGCAGCTCGCCGTGCCACGCGCGATCGACATGGATCGGCTCACCGCGGCGGCCATGTTTGAGGGCATTGGTCAACATCTCCTGCAGGACCCTGAAGGCGACGACGTTCAGCTCCGGCGGCAGCGGTTGCGGCAAGCCCGAGACGGAATCGCGCACATCGTTGCCGGCCGACTCCACACCCTCGAGCAGACGGTCGAGCCCTCCCTCGGGCACGCTGGCGGTCGTGCCGGACTCGCTGGTGCTCGCAAGTACCTGCCGGACGTCTTGCAGCGACTCGCGGGCCGATCCGGCGATCGCCGCGAGGGTCTGCTTGACCCTCGCGACATCGTCATCTGGCAGGAACTGCGCCGACTCGGCCTGGGCCAGGATCACCGCGAGCGAGTGGCCGACGACATCGTGCACATCGCGAGCCAGGGTCGCCTGGTCGGCACGCATACGCGCCATCTCCTCGGCCGCGAGCTGCTGCTGCTCGGCCTGCTCGCGTCCGGCCTGCGCGAGCTCGGTCTCCGCCTGCGAGTCGGCGCGCACCCGCAGCAGCAGACCCACAAGCCACGGAACGACGAGCGGGATCAGCGCCGCCAGCCCGAACAGGATCACACGTCCCGGCAGCAGCTGGCCGCGCATCAGCAGATCCGGGCCGACGACGTCGATGACCGCGAAAGGCCGCGCCAGAACGTACAGGATGCCGACCGAGGCACCTGCAGGGATCGAGATGCCGCTCATCCACAACGTGGCGGTGCTGCCGTACCGGGCCGCCCCGAAGGCCACCAGCGCGACGGCCAGCTGCGCGAACACGATGTCGACGCTGGCGATCACCTGATAGAGGCATGTGAGCCACACGATGCCGAGCGCGACCCCCGGTGCCTGCCGGTACAACGCCGCCGCGACCGCTGCTCCCAAGGTCACCAGAAGCGGTCCGCCTTGATAGGCGAGGTCGAGGCCGTCCGAGGCGATGATCGTCCAGACGCCCACGAGTGCGACGGCAGCTCCGATCGCGACGTCGGCCGCCCACGAACGCATCCCCGTCACGCAGCGGCCCTCGACGACGAGCGGTCGCGCCACCGCAGCACGGGTCGCTCGACGAGGTGCCAGCTGGCCGCGGCCAGCCCGACCGTCGCGGCGATGGCAACGACACCAGCGGCATCGCCGAGCGCCGGCCGCAGCCACAGCGTGACGGGATAGTTCCACAGATATGCGCCGTACGACACGATCCCGAGGGCCACCAGGGCGCGCAGGCCCAGATGCAGGATCACGGACTCGGTGGCCACGGCGCGCCATGATCCCCAGGCCAGCAGCAGGGCAGCGGTCAGGGCAGCGATGGCCGTGCCTCCTGCCAGGTACGTGAGGGCATGTCCCCGCAATGGAACCACGCTCAAGACCGTCAGCAGTGCCAAGGCCACGGCCACGGCTGTGCGGGGCACGTGCCACCGACCCGCCACGGCGCGTGCGGCTGCTCCGATCACGAAGCACATGCCCCATGTGGTCGGCAGCGGATAGGCCCGATCGACGTCGGGAGCCAGGAGGGCGACGACGACGAAGCAGGCCAACAGCGTGACGGCGCCCGCTGCCAACAACGTCGTCCTCCAGCGCACGCGTCCGGTCGCGACCACCACCACGAGCGGCCACACGAGGTAGAACTGCTCCTCGACCGCTAGCGTCCACAGATGGAAGACGGCATCGCTGCCGTGGTCGAAGGGAATATCCGTGATGTAGGTCAGTGCGACCAGAACCGCCCGAGGCAGGCCTGATCGGTCATCGAGCGGATCGAAGATGACCGTCACGAGCACGAAGCCGACTACCAGGACCGCGAGCGCCGGCAGCAGCCGCGCAGCCCGCCGCGTCCAGAAGCGCCGCAGATCGACCCCGCCCTCGCGCGCGACCTCGCCCGTCAGGAGACCCGTGATGAGGTACCCGCTGAGAGTGAAGAACATGACGACACCGACGACACCGGCACCTGGCAGCAGATCCGGGAAGGCATGGCGCCCCATCACGAGGGCGATCGCGATGCCGCGCAGCAGGTCCAGTCCGTCGATGCGGCCGCCCGCCCTCATCGGGCGATGGCCTCGTCCACCAGGGCGGCCAACAGATCCGGATACGACAGGCCAGCGGCGGCGAACATCTTCGGCACCTGCGACTGCTCGGTCATGCCGGGCATCGTGTTGACCTCGTTCAGGACCCAGCCGCGCTCGGTCCTGAAGAAGTCGATACGTGCCACGCCTGCGCACCCGAGCGCGTCGAACATCTCCAAGGCATGCGACTCCAGCAAGGCCAGCTCCGCCGTGCCGATCGCCGCAGGCAGCCTGAAATCAGCGCCCCCGTCGTACTTCGACGCCGTGTCGAACAGGCGGCCGCCGGTCATCACGATCTCGAGCGCAGGGCTCACGATGCGCTCGCCTCCGGGGAGCGCCAGCACCGCGATGTCGATCTCCCGGCCCACGACGACCTCCTCGACCAGGACCCGATCGTCGAGCAGCAGCGCCGCGCCGATC
>JBBSSC010000278.1:0-3540 GCA_038242465.1 Propionibacteriales bacterium
AACCACCGCGCCTACGATCTGCCGCACATCGCGTCGACCGCGCGCAAGCTGTTCGATACCAAGGGCGCCACCGACTCTCCCACCGTCGAACGCCTCTAACCCCGCCCCCGATCGGTTTACCACGCTGGCAGGGAAAACAGCGTCCGGGCGCGGGAAAATTCCCGCGCCCGGAACTAGCAGTCCCTGCCCGCGTGGTAAACCCTCGAGGGGTAGGGGCGCAGGGCCGAGATGAAGGACGCCAGCGCGTCCGGGTCGAGGTTCTCGCGGACGTAGGCGTCGCCTCGGGCACGCTGGGCCGCATATGCCGCGGGATCGGCCAGGAGCCCGTCGATGACTAAGCGAACGTGCTCGGGCTGGGCGTAGACCGCTGCGTCACCGAGCACCGGGCGATGGCGCGGATCAACGACCAGGACGGTGCTGGCAGCAAGCGCCTCGAGCATCGGATGAGTCGGCCCCGCACCCCAGGCATCCGGTGCGTAGCCGATGTAGACGTCGAGGTCAGCGACGAACTCGCGCATCGGCACACCCCCGACGACCGACCAGTTGGCGGGCATCGGATTCTTGCGGAACAGCTTGGGCACGACCTCGTCGTCATCGAGGATCCGGATGTCCCACGGCGCATCGGCTGGCAGGCACTGCAGGAGCTTGGCGCCAGGCAGCCGGTTCTTGCCGACCTTCTCCAGCCGGGCCGTGCCGATGACGGCCGGACGCCGGACGCCCGCCGAACGCTCAGGACCGGCCAGCGCGACACCGAGGCTGCGCGACGCCAGGATCTTTGCCGTCGCCCCCGTGGCTCGCAGATCGGCAGCCACCTGGTCATCGCCGGGCAACCATTCGATGGCGACGCCGAACAGCTCTCGGCCGCGCTGCTCGACCGCGCGCGGGTCGTACAGCGTCCAGTCACGATCGACGTTGCGCGGCGAGCTGCCGGCCGCGACGACGACCCGATCGGTCGTGAACCGGACGTCTGCGGCAGAGCGCGGGAACATCAGGAGCTCGGCGGAGTCGATCACCGTGACAGCCGCGTGGACCGGCTCGGTCCAGACCAGCCAGCCCAGGCCCCGGTCGGCCCGCAGCTGCCGCAGCTCGGGGAACGATGCACGGCGCATCCGGAAGGCGTGCCGAAGGTTGATCGATTGCCCCGCGTAGACGCGCAGGCCCGCGTCGAGCAGGGCCCGCACGCGCGCCGTGGCGTTGTCGTAACGGTTGATGCCGATGCGCCAGTCGGCGATGTACGCGACATCGCACGTCACTGGATCGGGCGAACGGTTCAGGAAGCTCGCGGGTGCCGGGAAGATCCGCGGACCGCGCGGATCGAGCATCGGCGAGGCTGTGCCCGCCTCGATCTGGTCATGCCAGAAGTCGTACGAGTAGCCGTAGAAGTCGCGCGTCGCTGCGCGCCAACCGTACGAGAAGTCATCGCGCGACAGCGAGTCGGCGGTCAGCTGGGCGACGGCGAGGACGTCCGGCAGGGCCACGATGGCATCCTCGCCATACGTCGACTCGAGGCGCTCGCGGAACTCCGAGTCGGCATCCTTGCGGACGGGATCAAAGCCGCCGAGGCGTGCGATGACGGGCTCGCGCCGGAACATCATCGACGATGCGTTGACTCGGGTGGCTGCGTAGCCAACGCGGTTCAGCACCAGATCGGGCGTCATCCGCACCCACGAGCTGAGCGACGCGATGACCTCAGGATGCTCCGCCAGCACAGCGACCTGCCGTGCGAGCCGCTCGGGGTGTGACCAGTCATCGGAGTCCTGGAACGTCACGAGCTCGCCGCGCGCATGAGTCAGCGCGAAGTTCCGCACCTGGTAGGTCCCGCCGTTGCGAGGCATCCGCAGCACCGTAATGCGCGGATCCCACTCCCCCACCTCCTCGATCATCGAGGAGAACTGCGGAGCCGAGCAGTCATCGACGACGAACAGCTCGAGGTTGGAGTAGCTCTGATTGAGGATCGACCGCACCGAGGCGTAAAAACTAGAGTCCGGCGCGTAGACCGACATGATCACGCTGAGGAGGGGGTTACCGCCCCTTGAGTGGGGGTCCCCCCACGAGCTCTGCGAGTAGGGGGCGGGGGTTACGGCCGTCTCCAGCCGGTCGAACAGCGGTCCGTCGCCGTCGCCGAGGCGCACGGGAGCGGCAGCACCGAAGACCTCGGTGAAGGACGCGCTCCACGCCGCCGCGTCGAATGCTTCGCCGGTCTCGTCGGGCCCCAGCCGATCGGTACGGATGATCCAGCGCACGTGCTCATCGGCCAGCTCCGGCTCGTCGGCCAGCTCCGCATCGACGTAGGCGTGCTCGCTGGCCGCGACGTTGGTCTGGACGAGGAGCCGCCCGAAGCCCGTCGGCTGGTCGTCGACCGGGCCGAGCGCGTGTGCGAAGCGATGCAGCCGCGCGGCCACGACATAGTCGCCACCGCGGTAGGTCTTGCCGATCATGGCTTGCGCCAGAGCACCGACTGCCCGCGGCTCATAGCCAGCGGCGAGCTCGATGGGCGCCTGCCGCACACCCGTCGCGATGAACCGATCGCACACCGCCAGCAGGTCGGCGAATCCTTGGCGCCCATCCGTCGCCATGAGGGCGAGCAGATCGGGTGCGCCAGGGAAGCCGAACCGCAGTGCGTGGGATGCCACCGCATACGGGTCGACATCGATGTAACGGATCTGTTCGCGCAGGACGTCGAGCAGCGCATCGTCAGCCAGGTCGTCGGTCACTCGACGAGCCTAGCCGCGCGACGGGCGCCGGCCGAGAAGGGTCAGCTGACCCACGTCGGACGCAGCGGCCAGCTCGCATTGCCATGCTTGTCGGGCTTGACCGCGAGCACGTGGTGCAGCTCGATCTCGTTACGCTCGAACGCCAGGCGCGATCCGGCCATGTAGATACCCCACACCTTGGCCCGGCCGAGCGTGACCTCACCGAGCGCCTCGTCCCAGTTCTCGACCAGGTTCTCGCACCAGCCCTTCAGCGTCAGGGCGTAGTGCTCGCGGAGGTTCTCGACATGCCGAACTTCGAGCCCCGCGTCCTGTGCGGCCATCGTGATGCGGCCGACGCCTGAGAGCTCACCATCGGGGAACACGTAACGGTCGATGAATGCACCAGTCGAGGTCGTCTTGTTGTTGGGACGCGTGATGCAGTGGTTCAGCAGGCGTCCGCCGTCCTTGAGCTTGCTCTGCAAGAAGTCGAAGTACTCGCCGTAGTGCTTCACCCCGATGTGCTCGGTCATACCGATCGAGCTAACCGCGTCGAAGCCGGTCTCCGTGACGTCGCGATAGTCGAGGTAGCGAACCTCCGCGAGGTGATCGAGGCCCTGGCGCTTGATCTCGGCCTGCGCCCATGCCGCCTGCTCGCGCGAGAGTGTGACGCCCAGCGCCTTGATGCCGTAGTGCTTCGCGGCATGCCGGACCATCCCGCCCCAGCCACAGCCGACGTCGAGCAGGCGCTGACCGGGCTGCAGGTCGAGCTTGCGTGCGACGAGATCGTACTTCTCGAACTGCGCCTCCTCAAGGGAGGACTCCTGCGTCGGATAAACCGCGCACGTGT
>JBBSSC010000279.1:0-3532 GCA_038242465.1 Propionibacteriales bacterium
ACTGAGCGGGAGATCGCTCGCGCGGTAGCCCGTGTCGAGGCCGCGAAGCTGGTCGATCGCGCGGAGACGCGGGCTCTCCTGGCCGCTTCGGGCGATCTGCTGGATCGGCTGATGGCCGTTGCGCGTCGAGTGCGGGACGCAGGTCTTGCGGATGCGGGGCGTGCGGGTGTCGTGACGTATTCGAAGAAGGTCTTCATCCCGCTGACGCGGTTGTGCCGGGATAGGTGCCATTACTGCACATTCGTGACGACGCCGACTCTGCTCGGCAAGGAGGCACAGTCGCCGTTCCTGTCGGCGGACGAGGTGCTGGCGATCGCGCGCGAGGGTGCTGCAATGGGTTGCAAGGAAGCCCTGTTCACACTGGGTGACCGTCCCGAGGATCGCTGGCCCGAGGCCAAGCAGTGGCTGGAGGAGGCCGGCTACGACTCGACGCTGGAGTATGTGCGGGCCATGAGCATCCGGGTGCTGGAAGAGACGGGTCTGTTGCCGCACCTGAACCCCGGTGTCATGTCGTGGGCGGAGATGAGCCGGCTCAAGCCGGTGGCGCCGTCGATGGGGATGATGCTGGAGACGACGTCGACCCGCCTGCTGGAGAAGGGGCAGGCGCACTACAAGAGCCCCGACAAGGATCCTGCGGTTCGGTTGCGGGTTTTGGAGGACGCGGGCCGGTTGAACATCCCGTTCACGACGGGTCTGCTGATCGGTATCGGTGAGACGCTCGGGGAGCGGGCCGATGGCCTGTTCGAGCTGCGGCGGATCGCGCGTGACTACGGCAGCATCCAGGAAGTCATCATCCAGAACTTCCGGGCCAAGCCCGATCCCGCGATGCGGCACACCGATGATTTGGGCCTGGATGAGTATCTGGCGGCGATCGCGACTGCCCGTATCGTGCTGGGTCCGGCGATGCGGGTGCAGGCGCCGCCGAACCTGGTCGATCTGACCGAGTGCCGGGCGCTGCTCGACGCTGGGGTCGATGACTTCGGCGGCATCAGCCCGTTGACACCCGATCACGTCAACCCCGAGCGGCCGTGGCCCAATGTCGACAAGCTCGCCGCGTTGTGTGTCGACGTCGGGTTCGAGCTGCGTGAACGGTTGACCGCACATCCGCAGTATCTGGACGTGCCGTGGCTTGACCCGCGTCTGCGTGGGCACGTTGACGCTCTGCGGGGCCCCGACGGCCTGGCCGAGGCTGGCGCGATGCCGGTGGGTTTGCCGTGGCAGGAGCCCGATGGTGGTTTTGACGTCACGACGGGCCGGTCCGACCTGCACACGACAGTCGACACCGAGGGCCGCACGGATGATCGCCGCAGCGATTTTGAGGACGTCTACGGTGACTGGGGTGCACTGCGTGAGAAGGTTCAGCGCGACAAGGTCACTGCCGCGGCGCAACCTGCGCGGCTGTCGTCCGACATCCACGCCGCGCTGAAGGCCGCAGAAAAGGATCCCGCCGGGCTGAGCACCGAGCATGCGCTGACGCTGATGACGGCGGCCGAGGGTCCTGCGCTGGAGGCCGTCGCGAAGCTGGCCGACGATCTGCGCCGAGACGCGGTCGGCGATGACGTGACGTACATCGTCAACCGGAACATCAACTTCACCAATATCTGTTACACCGGTTGCCGGTTCTGCGCGTTCGCTCAGCGCAAGACCGACGCCGACGCCTACACCTTGTCGTTGGATGAGATCGCGACCCGCGCGCGGATCGCGGTCAATGTCGGCGCGACCGAGGTATGCATGCAGGGTGGCATCGATCCGGAGATGCCCGGCACGGCCTATTTCGATATCGCCCGGGCCGTGAAGGATGCCGAGCCGTCACTGCATGTGCATGCCTACTCGCCGATGGAGGTCATGAACGGTGTCTCGCGCACAGGGCTGTCGATCGCGGAGTTCCTGATCGCCGCGAAAGAAGCCGGTGTCGACTCGCTGCCCGGCACCGCCGCGGAGATCCTCGATGATGACGTCCGCTGGGTCTTGACCAAGGGCAAGCTCCCGACGGCGCAGTGGATCGAGGTCGTCAGCACGGCGCACCGTGTTGGCCTGCCCACGACCAGCACGATGATGTACGGCCACGTCGATCATCCGGGTCACTGGGTCAAGCATCTGCGGGTGCTGGCAGACATCCAGCGTGACACCGGCGGATTCACCGAGTTCGTGCCGCTGCCGTTCGTACACCAGTCCAGTCCGATCTATTTGGCCGGCGTCGCCCGCCCCGGCCCGACCGTGCGCGACAACCGTGCCGTCCATGCGATGGCCCGCATCATGTTGCACGGGCTGATCGACAACATCCAGACTTCGTGGGTCAAGCTCGGCCCCGACCAGCTGACGCAGGTGCTCAACGGGGGAGTCAACGACCTCGGCGGCACGCTGATGGAGGAGACCATCAGCCGGATGGCCGGCTCGACCAACGGCTCCCGCAAGGAACGCGAAGAGCTCGAAGCCATGGCCGCACTGGCCGGACGCCCGTCCCACCAACGCACGACACTCTACGACCGGATGGGAGTCGGGGCGGCGATCTCATGAACGGCTGGACGGCCATCGTGCCCGTCAAGCCGTGGGCCCTGGCAAAGAGTCGGCTCGCTCTGCCCTCGGCCGAGCGCGAGCAGATGGCTCGCGCTTTCACGCTCGACGTGCTGGAGGTTCTCATAAGCTCCGAGTCGATCCGGCACGTCATCATCGTAAGCGCCGAGCAGGAACTTCTCGAGGCTCGCGGGCACGGGATGACGGTGCTTGCGGACCGGCCGCTTCTTTCGTGTGATGGGTTGAACGATGCCGTCGTCGCCGGCGGCTATTGGGCCCTGTCCCGCCGCCGCGAATCACCGGTCGTCGTCGTGCCGGGGGACCTCCCTGCGCTCAACGTCGAATCGTTGGAAGGTGCTCTGGAGTTGTTGTCCCCCTGGGAGCAGGCGTTCGTGCCGGATGCCAGAGGGGCCGGGACCACTTTGCTCGCCGCTTCGCGTCCCTCGGCCCTTCAACCCATGTATGGAGTCTGGTCGGCGAAGCAGCACAGGATTCGTGGGGCTCGGGCTGTCGAGACTGTCGACGAGCGTGTTCGCTGCGATGTCGACACGGTCGAGGACCTGGCTCACGTTAAGCACCTCGGCGTAGGACGTCACACGGCTGCCGCGCTACGAAACGCGCTCGTTCGCTAGGTGCAGTTGCGCTGGTGCGGTCGTCACCTCGGGCCAAGCGATCTTTTTGGATATGTGCCCCCGGCAGGATTCGAATCTGCGCTTCCGCCTCCGGAGAGCGAACCAAGTTTGAGGGTTCGCTGGTGATGATTGTTGTTATTCGCTGGTATTACGGTAGTTTCGCGTCCCTTTAGTGATGGGCTGTTATGGCAACAGCTGACCGTTTCTGGCGCTGGTGTTGCTTCATCGTGGGTAGTCGGTCTCGTGCCGAGAGCCGGTCATGAAGCAAGCTCTACAAGTCCCCAAAATGCGGAGGGCACGAGACGTGCCTCTGTGGGCATTCAAGTGTGCCGAGGCTGAGGCGTTCACCTCGGGGGTGCGTACAAGCGGAGTCAATCTTGTTGGGG
>JBBSSC010000280.1:0-3498 GCA_038242465.1 Propionibacteriales bacterium
ACGTTCTTCATGACCAAGGTCATCGCCCTGGTCGCGCTCATGGCGCTCCTGCTGGATGCCAACGGTCCCGGCCAGCATCTCGACAAGCGGACACTCGGCGTGACGGTTATCGTGACGACGCTCGCGTGGACATTCCTGCTGATCCGGGCCGCGCAGCGGACTCGGCAGCCCCTCTATGACCTGGGTGACACGCCCCGTTAACTGCCTGATATCCTGACGGGGCAATGGACGAGACGCCCCGGGCCAGGCCCGAGGAAGCTCGTCCTTCGTGGAAATGGGCACCATCGTGTGAGTCGGACAGGCCGTTTTGCGGTCCCGGATCCCGCACCGCAATGACGCTGGCCGTAGCCGGACCGATCTAGTCGACCGCGCCATCTGAAGGGTATGTGAGTGACGAACGTAGCTTCGCTGTTCATCGCGTCGGACTCCGGGAGCTTTATCGCCCCGGGCCCGAGCAGCTTTGAGCTTCCACCGGCCTTCTACATCGGTGACTTCGGTGTCACGAAGTCGATGTTGCTGCTGACGGCCTCCGCGATCCTGATCATCGGTCTCACCTATGCGACATCGCGCAAGGCGGCAGTGGTCCCCGGACGTCTGCAGTTCGCCGGAGAGGCCGTGTACGGCTTCGTCCGCAACGGCATCGCCCGTGACTCCATCGGAACCCACGACTTCATGAAGTTCGTGCCCTTCCTCTTCTCGCTGTTCTTGTTCATCTTCGTGAACAACTACTACGGCGTGATCCCGTTCCTGCAGTTCCCGAGCTTCTCGCGCATCAGCTACGTCTACGGACTCGCTGCGCTGGTCTGGGTCGTCTACAACGCTGCCGGTATCGGCAAGCACGGCTTCTTCGGTTACCTCAAGCATCAGACGGTCCCGGGTGGCATGAAGGGCCCGATCCTGATCCTGCTGATCCCGCTCGAGTTCATGTCGAACATCTTGGTCCGCCCCGTCACGTTGGCACTGCGATTGTTCGCCAACCTGTTTGCCGGCCACCTCCTGCTGATCTTGTTCTCGACCGGTGCCGCATGGCTCGTGTTCGACTCGGACAAGCTCGCATACGCCCCTGTCGGCGTTCTCTCGCTCGTGCTGGGCGTCCTGGTCAGCTTCTTGGAGCTCCTAGTCATGTTCCTGCAGGCGTATGTCTTCACCTTGCTCACAGCGATGTACATCGGCAGCGCGCTCGCCGACGAGCACTGAGCGAAGACCCACTCGGACCTACAACTTCATAGATTTTCCCCAATGGCGCAACAGTTGCGTCATCGACGAAAGGAAATGCCGTGGACGGCACTCTCAACGGCTCAGTGAACATGATCGGTTACGGCCTCGCCGCGATCGGTCCTGGTATCGGCATCGGCCTGATCTTCGCGGCCTACATCAACGGTGTTGCACGCCAGCCCGAGGCGCAGTCGCGCCTGCAGGCGATCGCCATCCTTGGCTTCGCCCTCGCGGAGGCGCTGGCCATCATCGGCATCGCGCTGGCCTTCGTCCTCAGTTGATCCTTTAGCGGACAGGAAACGCCATGTACACGACACTGCTGGCCGCATCGGCGGAGGGCGAAGAACACAGCCCTCTCGCCGTGGTCTGGAGCGAGCTTGTTCTCGGTCTGATCGTCTTCGCCATCGTGGTCTTCGCCATCTGGAAGTTCGTTGTTCCGAACTTCGAGAAGGCATACGCCGAGCGTACGGCGGCGATCGAGGGTGGCATCGAGGATGCTCAGGCAGCCCAGAAGGAAGCCAAGGCTGCTCTTGACGAGTACACGGCGCAGCTGGCCGGCGCTCGTCACGAGGCCGCAGCAATCCGCGAAGAAGCCAAGGAGCAGGGCGCGCAGATCATTGCCGAGCTCCGCGCCCAGGCGCAGGCAGAGACAGAGCGCATCACCACGACGGCGCACGCGCAGGTCGAGGCCGAGCGTGCTCAGGTGCTGGCCCAGCTGAAGGGCGAGGTTGGCTCCATGGCCTCCGCGCTGGCTGGCCGGATCGTCGGAGAAGTTCTCGACGACTCCGCAGCCCAGAAGCGCACGGTTGAGCGGTTCATCGCCGAGCTCGAGGAGTCGGCGAACTGATGCGAGGCATTTCAGCGAAGTCGCTCGCCGCAGTCCTGACCGCGGTCGACGCGGTCAAGGGCTCGTCGGGCGAGGTCGGAGCAGAGCTGTTCGACGTCGTCTCGACGCTCGACCGCGAGCCCGCACTGCGTCGGGTGCTGACCGATCCGTCGACCGAGGCCTCGGCCAAGGTCGGCCTCGCGAAGCAGATCTTCGGAGCTCAGCTCAGTGACGGCACCGTCACAGTGCTGGCAACCGCAGTCGGTGGACGCTGGGCATCGGGACGCGACCTCACCGACGGTCTCGAGACGGCAGGGGTGACCGCATTGGTCGCCGATGCCGACGCGAATGGTGGACTGGACGCGGCCGAAACCGAGCTGTTCGAGATCGGGCGCCTCGTGCGCTGCAACTCCGAGCTGCGTCAGGTCGTATCCGATCGCGGGCTGCCGTCCGCTGCGAAGGGCGAGCTACTCAGCTCGCTGCTGAGCGGCAAGGTCAGCGCCACGGCGTTGGCTCTGGCAGTTCAGGCATCCGCGGCACGTACGGGATCCTTCGAGAAGGTGCTGGCTGCCTTCGGTGAGACGGCCGCGGCTCGCCGCAACCGTCTGCTCGCCGAAGTGCGCGTCGCCGCCGAGCTCGACGAACCCGCGAAGACCCGCCTGGCCGAAGCGCTGGGCAAGAAGTACGGACGCGACGTCCACCTCAACATCGTCATCGATCCATCGATCGTCGGAGGCATCTCTGTCTCTGTCGGTGACGAGGTCGTCGACGGCTCCATGTCCACTCGCCTCGAAGTCGCCCGCCGGCGACTCGCGGGCTAGTAACACTCTTTCCGACAGCGCTCTTTTCAATATAAGAAGGCAGGCACATCACATGGCGGAACTCACGATCCGTCCGGACGAGATCCGCGACGCATTGCAGAAGTTCGTGGCCGACTACAAGCCCAGCGCCGCTGCGACCGAAGAGGTCGGCATCGTCGCCGAGGCTGGTGACGGCATCGCACGCGTCGAGGGCCTTCCCTCGGCCATGGCCAACGAGCTGCTCGAGTTCGAGGACGGCACGCTGGGCCTCGCGCTCAACCTGGACGTCCGCGAAATCGGCGTCGTCATCCTGGGTGAGTTCTCCGGCATCGAAGAGGGCCAGACCGTC
Source organism: Propionibacteriales bacterium (assembly GCA_038242465.1). GTDB lineage: Bacteria > Actinomycetota > Actinomycetes > Propionibacteriales > Nocardioidaceae > Aeromicrobium. Next base: position 3,191 of record JBBSSC010000280.1, read on the forward strand.
CGTCGTACGGGCGAGGTCCTCTCGGTCCCCGTGGGTGACGCCTACCTCGGTCGCGTCGTCGACCCGTTGGGTGCGCCCATCGACGGCCTCGGCGAGATCAAGACCGATAAGCGTCGCGCGCTCGAGCTCCAGGCCCCGAACGTCATGCAGCGCAAGAGCGTGCACGAGCCGCTCATGACGGGTCTGAAGTCGATCGACTCGCTAACCCCCATCGGCCGTGGCCAGCGTCAGCTGATCATCGGTGACCGCCAGACCGGCAAGACCGCGATCGCGATCGACACGATCATCAACCAGAAAGAGTTCTGGGA
>JBBSSC010000281.1:0-3470 GCA_038242465.1 Propionibacteriales bacterium
CAGCCGTTCGCGCATCTCGGCGATCCGCGGTGTCAACGTCGATGGTGTCGTTCGCACGCTGGTGGCGCGCGGTCTGATCGAGGAGGGCGGGGTCGACGACGAGAGCGGAGCGATCCTGTACCGCACGACCAGCTATTTCCTCGAGCGTATGGGGCTCGGCTCGCTCGGCGAGCTGCCCGATATCGCCCAGCATCTTCCCGAGATGGATGACATGGACGACGAGGTGCTGGCGGGCGCCGACGAGGTCCTGGGCCAGCTCGCCGGCCAGGAGCCGATCGGCAATGAAGAATCGACTGAGACACAGTCAACTGAGACACAGGTAACAGAATCCAAGGGTGAAGATCGTGGCTGAGATCCGTTTGCAAAAAGTTCTGGCACAGGCCGGACTCGGCAGTCGTCGCCGGTGCGACGACATGATCGCCCACGGCCGCGTCGAGGTCAATGGTGAGGTCATCGACGTCATGGGTGCCCGCGTGGATCCCGCAACCGATCTGGTCCGCGTCGACGGCAAGCGCATCCCGGCGCCCAACGACAACGCGTACGTCATGCTCAACAAGCCGCGCGGCATCGTGACGTCGATGGCCGATGAGCAGGGCCGCCCCGATCTGTCGTCGATGCTGGCGCGACGCGAAGCTCCCCCGCAGGCGGGAAAAAGCATGCCAGCGGAAGGTGCCCCCAGGCTCGTCCATGTCGGCCGGCTCGACACCGACACGTCGGGTCTGTTGATCCTGACGAATGACGGCGAGCTCGCGCACAAGCTGGCGCATCCGTCGTTCGAGATCACCAAGACGTATGTCGCGCTGGTCGAGGGATCGGTGCCCGACACCCTAGGTGCGCAGCTGAAGGCCGGCATCGAGCTCGATGACGGGCCAGCGCAGGTCGATCGCTTCCAGGTCAAGGACCGCTCCCGCGGTCGCTCGCTGATCGAGCTCGAGATTCATATGGGCCGCAACCGGATCGTGCGCCGCCTGATGGCTGCGGCCGGGCATCCGGTGTTAGAACTGACGCGTACGGCTTTCGGACCGCTCAACATCGGCAGTCTCTCAGCGGGCAAGATGCGTGATCTGACGCGCGATGAGCTCGGGGCGCTGTTCGACAGCGTGGACGATGTATGACAGCTCTATCACCCAACGCCCTCAACGGGCCCGTACTCGTCATCGGCTGCGGCCTGATCGGCACTTCGATGGGGCTCGCGCTGCGCGCCCATGACGTCGATGTGCTGCTGCACGATGCCTCCACGAGCAATATCGAGGTCGCGGTGTCGCGTGGTGCCGGCCGCCGATTCACCGACGACGTCCTGCCCGATCTAGTCGTGGTCGCCGTCCCGCCTGGCGTTGCCGCAGCCGTCGTGACCGATGCGCTGGTGCGCTGGCCCGATGCGTTCGTCACGGATGTCACGAGCGTCAAGTCGGGTCTGCAGCGGGCGGTCGACGAACTGCCGGGTGCCGATCGATTCGCGGGCGGCCACCCGATGGCCGGAAGTGAGCGGTCGGGTCCTATGGCCGGCTCGGCGCAGCTGTTCGAAGGACGGCCTTGGGCCGTGACGCCGGGTGCGAAGACTCGCCCGGCCGCCCTCGATGCCGTGGTCGATCTCGCGCTGCACTTAGGCGCCGTGCCGATCATCATGGATGCCGCGGCCCACGACCGCGCCGTGGCGCTGGTCTCGCACGTTCCGCAGGTCATGTCGACCCTGACCGCCGCGCGGCTCAACGACGCGGAAGGCAACTACCTGGCGCTCTCGGGCCCCGGACTGCGTGACACGACCCGGATCGCGGGGAGTGACAGCGGGCTGTGGCTCGACATCCTCGGCACGAATGCGCGGGACGTCAAGGCCGTGCTCGAGTTGGTTCGCGACGATCTCGATCGCGTGATCGACGCGCTCGGTGAGGATTCTGATGTGCTTGAGCAGGTGCTTGAATCCGGCCGGCTCGGCACCTCTCTGATCCCCGGCAAGCACGGCACGACGGCCACTCGCATCGACGTCGTCCACGTCCAGATCGCCGACCAGCCAGGAGAGCTCTCGCGGCTTATGGCCGATACGGGAGAATCAGGGGTGAACATCGAAGACCTGCGCCTCGACCACGATCTCGGACGTCCTGTCGGCCTGGCCGAGATCACCGTCGCGCTCGGCGTCGGCGATTCACTGGTAGAAGCCTTGACCTCACGCGGCTGGACCGCATACCGCTAGACCGCATCAATCACAAGGATGGGAAAACCTGTGACAACACCTCTGGTCGTCGCGATCGACGGACCGTCCGGTTCGGGCAAGTCGAGCACATCGCGCGGCGTCGCCGATCGGCTCGATCTGTCGTACCTCGACACCGGCGCGATGTACCGCGCGATGACCTGGGCGCTGCTTGATCGTGGCGTCGACCTCGATGACTCCGACGCCATGGCCGCCGCGGCAGCCACCGTCGCTTTGGCCTGGACGACTGATCCGGCTGCGCCGGCGATCTTCGCCGACGACACCGACGTCTCCGAGGCGATCCGCAGCGATGAGGTCACCTCATCGGTCAGCAAGGTCGCCGCTGTCCCGCAGATCCGCACGATGCTGGTCGATCTGCAGCGCGGTGCGATCGCCGACAGCCAGGGCATCGTGGTTGAGGGGCGCGACATCGGTTCGACGGTTGCGCCCGGTGCGCAGGTCAAGATCTACCTCGTGGCCGACCAGGCGGCACGCGCAGCACGTCGAGCCGCCGAGAATGGCTCGACCGATGCGGCCGCAACCCAACTGGCACTGGCTCGGCGCGATGAGATCGACTCGAACCGCGAGACATCGCCGCTCTCGAAGCCCGAAGGCGCGACAGTCGTCGACAGCACCCACCTGACGCTCGACGAGGTCATCCAGAGCATCGTCGAGCTTGTCATCGCTGTCCGATGAGCGATGTGTTGAGCAACGCCATGAGCGATGTGGACGCGCAGGGTGCGGGATTGCCCGAGCGCGGCCTGCGATTCGCTCGCGGTCGCGCCCACGGCTATTTCCACCGTCGCTGGGAGATCCACGAGCGCGGACGGGCCCGCGTGCCCGCATCCGGCCCCGTCATCCTGGCCAGTAATCACATCGGCTGGCTCGACGGCCCGCTGCTCGTCGCGACTTCGCCTCGCCCGCCACATGCCATGGTCAAGGAAGAGGAATTTGTCGGCCGCGCAGGTCGTCTCCTGCGATTTGTGGGGCAGATCAAGGTCTCGAGCAGCCGCACCGATGCGGGTGCGATGCGGTTGGCAGTGCGTGCGCTGTCGGCCGAGCAGTGCGTCCTGCTGTATCCCGAGGGCAAGCGTGGCGACGGCGAGTTCACCCGGTTCGAGGGCGGAGTCGCGTATCTGGCGCTCGTCACCGGCGCGCCAGTCGTGCCCGTAGCGATCTTCGGCACCCGCCAACCTGGTGAGCCTCCGCAGGCGCGTCCGGCCCGCGGATCCCGCCTCGACATCGTCTACGGAAAGCCGATTCAGTTCCCGATGCAGGGTTGGCC
>JBBSSC010000282.1:0-3449 GCA_038242465.1 Propionibacteriales bacterium
ATCGGCCGCGAGGCGCTCAACTACGGTCACACCTTCGGCCACGCGATCGAGCGACACGAGCACTACCGGGTCCGTCACGGCGAGGCCATCTCGATCGGCATGGTCTTCGTCGCCGAGCTCGCCCACAGGACCGGCAGGATTGATCAGGCTCTGCTCGATCGCCACCGCGAAGTGCTGGATCTCGTGGGCCTACCGCGCACCTACCGTCCCGGGCTCTGGGACGAGATGCTCGGCTCGATGCGGCTCGACAAGAAGACTCGCGGCAACCAACTGCGATTCGTCGTCCTCGAAGGACTCGCGCAGCCCGTGGTCCTGGCCGGGCCCCCCGAGTCGCTCCTGTTCGACTCCTACCGCGCGATCTCGTCGTGACCGCCAATCGTCGGGCCCGCCTGATTTCCGCGCTCGCCGATCGCGGACTCGACGGGATGCTCGTCACGACCCTCGTCAACGTCCGCTACCTGACGGGCTTCACGGGGTCCAACGGCGCACTGCTCGTCCCTGTCGAGGGGGAGCCGTTGTTCCTGACGGATGGCCGATACCGCGACCAAGCCGCGGTGCAGCTCCCCGACGTCCCGCACCTCATCGACCGCGATCTGTTGGGTGGCGCGGCACGACGCACCAGCGGCAGAACCTGGGGCATCGAGTCGCACACGCTGAGCGTCGACGCCCACGCCCGCCTGGTCGATCGGGCTCCCGCGGTCACCTGGACCTCGAGCGGACGGATCGTCGAGACGCTGCGCACCGTCAAGGATGATGCCGAGATCGAGGCGCTGCGACACGCCTGCGATATCTCGACCCAGTCATTAGAGCAGATTCTGGGCGGCCGGCTCGTGGGACGTACCGAGCGCGAGGTGGCGCGTGAGCTAGAGCGTCACATGTTCGAGCTCGGCGCCGAAGCGATCGCATTCGACACGATCTTGGCGTCCGGAGAGAACACCGCGATCCCGCACCACGACCCCACCGATCGGGTGCTGGCCGACGGCGATCTGGTGAAGATCGACTTCGGCGCACGCGTCGACGGCTATCACGCCGATTGCACTCGAACTGTCGTCCTCGGCGCCGCTGATGGCTGGCAGCGCGAGATCTACGGTGCCGTGCAGGAGTCGCAGGCCGCGGGTGTGGAGCTGCTTCGCGAGGGCATCGAGCTGAGCGAATCCGATACCGTCGTGCGTGCTTGCTTGCAGGCCGCGGGCTGGCTCGACGCGTTCACGACAGGCCTCGGGCACGGCGTCGGACTCGAGATCCACGAGGACCCGTTCATCGCGGGTTCGAACGCAGGTAAACTATCCAGTCGCACCGTCCTCACGATGGAGCCGGGCATCTATGTTCCGGGTCGTGGGGGAGTGCGCATCGAAGACACCGTCCTCGTGACCGCGGGTGCCCCCGAGGTACTCACCACGATGACCAAAGACCTCTTGGAGATCAGCTGATGGCCACTACTAACGACATCAAGAACGGTATGGTCCTCGACCTCGACGGACAGCTCTGGTCCGTCATCTGGTTCCAGCACCACAAGCCCGGCAAGGGCGGTGCGATGGTCAAGACCACGCTCAAGAACATCATGAGCGGCAAGACCGTCGACAAGACGTTCAACGCTGGCCTCAAGATCGAGACCGCCAACGTCGACAAGCGCGACTTTCAGTACCTGTACCACGATGGCGACTCGTACGTCTTCATGGACAAGACGACGTTCGACCAGATCAACGTGACCGACGCCGTCGTCGGCGACGCCAAGGACTACATGCTCGACAACCAGGACGCGATGCTCGCGCTGCACGAAGGCGTGCCGCTCTACATCGAGCTGCCGGCCTCCGTCGAGCTCTTGGTCGAGTACACCGAACCGGGCCTCCAGGGCGACCGCTCGAGCGGCGGCACCAAGCCCGCGCGCCTGGAGACCGGCAAGGAGATCCAGGTGCCGCTGTTCATCGTCAACGGCGAGAAGATCAAGGTCGACACCCGCGACGGCAGCTATCTCGGCCGCGTGTCGTCCTGATGTCTGCTCGGACCAAATCACGCAAGCGCGCCCTGGACATCCTGTTCGAGTCGGAGGCCCAGGGTCTGTCGATCGGCGGCACCCTTGCTGATCGCGTCAAGGACGCCGAGTACCCCGTCAACGCGTACTCGGTACAGCTCATCGAAGGCGTCGTCAGCCATTGCGAGCGGCTCGACGAGATCATCGCCGACAATGCGAAAGACTGGACGCTCGACCGGATGCCCGCAGTCGATCGCAATCTCCTGCGCATCGGCGCGTACGAGATCCTCTACGTCGATGACGTCCCTGACGCCGTCGCCGTCAGCGAGGCGGTGAGCCTGGCCAGCGATCTTTCGACCGATGAGTCGCCCTCGTTCGTCAACGGCCTGCTGAGCCGAATCGTGGAGCTCAAGCCGACACTGTCGGTCTGAACCACGGTCCGTGTGAACCCGTGTTTGTGTCAATCACGCTTCACTGCTGATTCTCCCGTCATATTCGGGGTGCTGCGCACTCTTTATCTATGAGGCACGCAGGTGCCTCTCCGGGGGGAGTCAGGGGAACAGCAGTGATCACGGATGACCTCATCGACGAGATGGCACGCAAGTGCATCCTGACCGATGACGCCTTCGATGCGGCGGTACTCGATCAGGAGCCCAAGCGCATTCAGACGGTGAATCTTCACCACCTCGCGCTGGCCGCGCGGTCCGATGAGTTCGCGCGCACGATCCGCAAGGCAGACTTCATCACCGCCGACGGCTGGCCCATCGTCTCGCTGATGCGATCACGCGGTATCGAGCCCGATCGTGTAACGGGTTCGGAGTTCGTCGAGCGGATGCTGTCGGGTCGGCAGTTTCACGGCACGAAGGCGGCGATCCTCGGCGCCGACCCGGATGTCGGTGATGACTTCCGGGGGCAGCTCCATGACTCGGGGCTGCACGTCGTCTTCCGCGAGCACGGCAGTCGTGGCGACTGGAAGCCCAAGCGTCTCGCCAGGAAGCTGCAGAAGTACGGCGTCGAGCTGCTCATCGTGGCGGTCACGCCGCCCTACGGCGACATGGTCGGAGAACGCGTCCGCACAGCAGGCTTCAAGGGGGTCATCGTCAACGTGGGTGGCGCGGTCAACATGTCCACGGGCCACGCATCGATGGCTCCCCACTGGATCCGCGCGACCAAGCTCGAGTGGTTCTACCGGCTCGCGCACGAACCCACACGTCTGTTCCGGCGCTACTTCATCGAGTGCCTGCCGGTGTTCTTGAAGGTCGTCCTGCCCAGCTACTGGCGACGCGATCGGCCCATCAACGGTCTGGCCTGATCTGTTTCCCGACCGTGGGTCCAAGCGAAGCTCTGACGGACGCCCCGGGCGGAGCCCGACCGCGACGGAGTCGCGGGTGCGGCGAGGAACGAGCCGTGCGCCGCTGGTAGTCTGACGACGTTCAACCGACATCCTTTAACGGCCGTCCCGAGAGGCGGAGAAGGA
>JBBSSC010000283.1:0-3428 GCA_038242465.1 Propionibacteriales bacterium
TACCCCTACCTGTGGAGCCTTCCGGTGCGCACCCTCGACCCCGACCTCTCCCAGATGTCGGCCGTGCTCTCCGGCCCCAATCGGCCTGCGTGGTTCGTCGACTGGTCGGGCATCGACTCGTGGGGCGTCGATCCGGCCGCACTTCAGGTCGTCCTCGAACGGGACTATCGCGAGGTGGCCGAGATCTGCGGCCGCACGATCTGGCTGGATCGTACCCAGCAGCGCGACCTCGCGTCCGCTCGGAGCTGCTCATGACTCGGGGTCGCTGATGACGCTGGACTACTCATGACAGCCGTGATCGACGAGCCCAAGACCACACCCTGGACGTGGCGGGGCCCGGCGCTGTTCGTGTACGCGATCGCGTTCAGCACCGGCGTCGTCCTGATCGGTGTGCCGACAGATCCGTTTCAGCTATTCGTCTGGCTGTGGCTCGCGACGATCGCCTACAACATCCGGGCACCGTGGCGCAGCCACCTGCGGTTTCCCCGCGACTGGTGGCCCGCCTTCGCGTTGCTCGTCCTGTATCTCTACAGCCGCGGCCTGTCCGACGAGATCATCTCGATGCCCGTGCACTGGACCATGCCGATCCGCTTCGACGAATGGATCGGTGGCGGCCAGCTTCCAACGGCCCGCTTGCAAGATGCGTTGTGCGCGTCGCCGTGCACCAGCAGCACGCCCCCTCGGTGGTACGACGAGATCCTCACGACGGTCTACTACACGCACTTCATCGCCGGTCTCGGTCTTGCCGTCGTGCTGTGGTTGCGGAGCCGGGCATCGTGGCTTCCATGGATGACGCGCTATGTCGTGATCAACTTCTCGGCGCTCGTGATCTACGTCCTCTATCCCATGGCACCGCCGTGGCTCGCCTCCAAGGAGGGCTATGTCGGCGGTGAGCGGCTGACTCGCCTGACCGGCCGGGGCTGGGACGAACTCGGGCTGGGCGGCTTTCACGTCGTTCTCGCGAAGGTTGGCAACCCTGTCGCGGCGATGCCCTCGCTGCACGCGGGGCTCGCGATGCTGATCGCGATGTACGCCATCGTGAAGCTGCGCCGCGCCTGGCGCTGGGCCCTGCTGATCTATCCCCTGCTCATGGCCACCGCACTGGTCTACTACGCCGAGCACTACGTCATCGACATCTTCGCGGGCTGGGCACTGGCTGCCGCGGTCATGATCGGGTGCCATTGGTGGGAACGGCATACCGATGCCGGTGCGACGAGCGACACAGCATCGCGGGTCGAGAACAGCGGACCCGGCGCAAACCGCTAATCTTGTCTAGTCCGTCGTGCGCGGCGACGGTCGGGGAAGGAAAATCCACATGTCATCTGACAACCTCATCCACGAGGCGAGCAATCCCGCGACAGCTCCGGCACGCCTAGCCGAGCTCGCGAGTGCTGACCGCGCTACCTGGCCTGCTCTGGCGGCCAACCCCATGACCTACGACGGTCTCCTGCAGTGGCTCGCAGAGCGGAATGAACCGGCTGTCAACGCCGCGCTCGCCGCCAGGACGCAGGCAGCACTCCCACCCGTCCCGCCTCCCGCAGCCCCCGTCCCCCCGGCTGCTCCAGCGGCCTCCGTCGAACCGACGCAGGCGCCTGCTGAAGCCCCTGATGAGACACCCACCGTCGTAACGCCCGCTGAGCCGGCCTTCACGGCACCTGTCGAGGCGCAGCCAGCTGTCGCGTCTGAGCCCACCGCCGTGTTCGCGGCACCGCTCACCGAGCCGACCACGGTCTTCCAGACCCCGGGCGCTCCCGAGCCCACCGCGACGTACGTACCCGTCGCGGCAGCCACTGCGGCCCCTGGCGGCCCAGTCGACGGCAACGGCGCCAACGGCAACAAGAACCTCACGATCGTCATCGCGATGGTCGCTGTCGTCCTCGCGCTGATCGCGGGCGCGGCCTATGGAGCGACGCAGGTCTTCGGTGACGATGACGACACGTCGACCTCGTCACCGGCCGACACCAAGAAGAGCTCGCCGGCCCCGTCGGATGACTATGAAGACGAGGACTCGACCCTGCCGTCGGACGATCTGTCCGATGACGATCTGCCGGGCGCATCCGCGGAGTTCTGCTCGACCATGAAGCGCGTCGAGGACGCCAGCCGCGACATGATCGGCAACAGCGGCACTACTCCTGATCTCGACGCGATCACGGAGATGGGCCAGGACATGGCTGCGGCCTACGACGACCTCGCTAATTCGGCTCCCTCCGAGCTCCAGTCCGATATCGAGATCATGGGTTCGTACTTCGACTTGATGACCGATCCGACGGCCGACAGCGCCAGCAAGATGGGCGACAGCATCTCCGAGTACATGGACGCCGCTCAGAAGGTCGGCGTGTACTACGCCACGAACTGCCTCTGATCCCGGCCCAGAGCCACAGCGAGGGCGGTGCGTTAGCGTCCACTTCTACCCAGAATGTGGACGCCAGCGCACCGCCCTCGCTGGTTATGCGGGGCTCGGGGTTCTCAGTTCATCCGATGACGAGGTCCAGGTGAAGTCGCCGTCGGGGCCGTCGATCTCGACACTCGCGATGGCGATCTTCTCGGCGCTACCCGCATAGCGGACGCTGCAACGAAATTTCGTGCCGACCGCGGAGTCGACCTTCTTGGGGCAGCGGACGACGAGCGCTGCGCCGATGCGCTTCTCGAGTCGGCGCTCGATATTGTCGACGACACCGCCCGTGGACATGTAAACGACAGCATCGGGTTCGGCACCGGTCTCCGCCTCGTCATCGCTTCCAGACGTCTTGATCATGAGGTAGACCGCAGCGATCAACGCAATGCCGACGATCCCGAGCATGACGTTGATGAAGGCCTTCACACCTAGTTGCCTCCGCCGATCGCGGCCGGACCATCCTCGCGCCGGATGTCGATGATGTGGCCGGTCTGGTGCGACAGCAACACATCGAGCGATTGCTTGGCGACTGCCATCGAGCTCAGCAGCGTGCCCTCGGGCTCCTCGCCGAATGCCTTGGTGCGCATCGGCGTGCCGGTCCGCTCCGGGTTGACGCAATTGACGCGCACCTCGCCGGCCCACTCGTCGGCGAGCGCCTGGGTCAGGTTGACGACCGCGGCCTTGGCCGATGAGTACAGCGAGTAGCCCTTGCGGCCTCGCGTGTACGACGACGATGTGAACAGCAGCAGCGAGCCCGACGAAGCGGCCAGATGCGGGTAGAACTCCTGCGCGATGAAGATCGGCGCGAGGTAGTTGATCTCGGTCGCGGCGTAGATCGTCTCTTCCGTCGTGTCGGCCAGGTCGCCGAGCGGCAGCACACCCGCAGTGTTGACGACGAAGTCGATCGTGTCGGTCTGCTTCAACACCTTCAGCGCCGCCGCCGTGATGTCCTCGCGGCGGTCGACGTGCGTGTTGGTCGACGAGCGCGAGAACGTGTGGACCGTTGCCCCGAAGCCTCGGGCCAGCTCGGCGA
>JBBSSC010000284.1:0-3411 GCA_038242465.1 Propionibacteriales bacterium
GCCGAGCTCCAGCAGCCCGCGCGCCGCCAGAACCGTCGATGCCATGATCGGCGAAGGCACCAAGCCGGCTCCGAGCTCGCGTAGGGCTACGCAAAGGTCGGCCAGGGAGCCGCCCACTCCACCGTGTGTCTCGGGGATGCCGAGACCGGCCAACCCGAGCTCGGTGGCGAGCTGCGACCAGGTCTCGGCGCTATATCCGGGATCGCCGGTGACGACCTCGCGCACGTGGGACAGCGGTGTCCGTCGGGTGATGAACCGTCGAATGGCCGTCTCCAACGCGTTCTGTTCATCGGAGTTCATGAGTGACATGCAGGTGTCCTTGAGTTCAGAGGGTTCGGCGTAGCTCGTTGAACGGGACATCGCGATCGATCGAGGGGCCCTTGGGCAGTCCCATGACTCGCTCGGCGATGATGTTGCGTTGGATCTCGTTGGATCCGCCACCCGTCGCGAAGCCGGGGGCAATGAGAATTGCCTGACGTGTTCGCCTCACGTCAGGGGCGCCGGCTGCGAGATCGGTCCCGATGATGTCTGCGGCTAGGTCCGAAGCCCACAAGCCGATCTCGGCGATCGAGAGCTTCGCGACGGACCCCAGTGCCCCGATGTCGGCTCCGGACAGCATCTCCTCGCGCAGCAGCCGTCCGTAGGCATGTAAGGCGAGCTCGCGCGCGTAGAGCGTCGACAAGTCGTCGCGCACTTTTTTGCTGGTGCCGCGTTCGCGTGCCCGCGCCAGTCGGCTGAGCTGCTCGAATCCCAACGGATTGGTCTGCGGATGAGCGCCGGTGCCGAGAGCCTCGCGCTCATTGCGCAAAGTGACGAGCGCGGCGCTCCAGCCCTGGTCGATCTCGCCGATCACGGCGTCGGCTGGGACCAGTACGTCATCGAAGTAGACCTCGTTGAACGGCGCGTCGCCCGTCGCGACGACCAGCGGCTTCACAGTGACCCCGGCCGACCTCATGTCGACGACGAACATCGTGATGCCGCGGTGCTTGGGACGGCTGGGATCAGTCCGGGCGAGGATCGCACCGAAGTCGCTCACCTGGGCACCCGAGGTCCATACCTTCTGACCGTTCAGCAGCCAGCCGTCTGCCGTGCGCACGGCGGTAGTCTGAAGATTGGCCAGATCGGAGCCCGCGCTCGGTTCTGAGAAGAGCTGACACCAGACCTCGTCGCCGGCGAGCAGGGGCGGAAGATAGCGAGTCTTCTGTTCTTCGGTTCCCAGTGCGAGGATGGTCGGTCCGACCATGCGCAGGCCGATCAGGAACGGCCCGTTGTCGAGGTCGAACTGCGCGGCTTCTTCGTCGAAAAGCTGCTGGACGCCGTCGTCAAGGCCTTGACCGCCGTAGGCAACCGGCCATGATCGCGCGACATAACCTGCTTCCCAGCAGGCCCGCTGGAACTGTTTGGCGCCAGCCAGACAGACGGTTCCGCCCTCGATCACGTAGTCGGCGTCGTCGGTGTGCCGCTGAGCATGCCTCTCCAACCAGCTGCGGACCTCGGCGCGGCTGGTGTCCGGCTTCATCGCTCACTCCTCTGCGGGCGGGTGGCGGACGGCTGTGACGAGACGGCCCACTCGCGGATGACCGACTCGGTGTCTGCGCCGGGCTGCGGCGGGGGGCCCGGTGTAGCCGGCACCGTGACTGAGAATCGAGGGGCGGGGGCAGGCTGCGTGATGCCGCGCTCGTGGATAAACGTGCCCCTGGCCATCAGGTGGGGGACCTCCGCGACTTCTGAGACGTCCCAGACCGGGGCGAAGCAGGCGTCGCGGCCGGCGAAGGCTGCGTCCCACTCGGCCCGTGTCCGGGTCAGGAAGATGCGTGCGAAGGCCGCCCGCATCGCCGGCCACAAGGTGCGTTCGCTGTGGGCGCGAACCATGGTGGTGTCGTCGCTCAGACCGAGAACGTGGATCAGCTCGCTGTAGAAGTGTGGTTCGAGGGCACCGATGCTGACCCAACCACCGTCCGCCGTCTCGTAGACGTCGTAGAACGGGGCGCCGGTGTCGACCGCGTTGGTCCCACGGGCACCCCAGTCTTCGGCGGCGCGCATCTCGTGGATCATCGCGGTGAGCAAGGCGCTGCCGTCGACCATGGCGGCGTCGACGGTCTGTCCCTGGCCGCTGCTGCGGGCATGAAGTACCGCCGACAGCACGCCGACGGCGAGCAGCATCGAACCGCCGCCGAAGTCGCCCAGCAGATTGGCCGGGGGGACGGGGGGTTGCCCCGCGCGTCCGATGACGCTCAACGCGCCGCTGAGTGCGATGTAGTTGATGTCGTGGCCGGCGCGGTTCGCGTACGGCCCCTCCTGCCCCCATCCGGTGATTCGGCCGAACACGATCTGCGGGTTCACTGCGGAGCACTCTTGGGGGCCGAGTCCTAATCGCTCGAGGACGCCAGGCCGGTATGGATCGATGACTACCTCGGCGGCAGCCACCAGATCCAAGGCCGTTGCGACTCCTTCTACAGATTTCAGATCAAGTGCCACCGACCGCTGACCGCGCGCCAGCACGGTGCTCTCGGCCGCGTGGAAGCGAGCGTCGTGAGGGCGCTCGATTCGTACTACGTCGGCCCCGAGGTCGGCTAGGAGCATGCCGCAGAACGGTCCTGGCCCCATCCCGACGAATTCGATGACTCGCATTCCATCCAGCGGTCCCACAGGTGTCCTTCCGGTCCGCGGGCGACGCCGCGCGGGATGTCGTGCCTCATCGATACTGGCTAATGAGAACTTGTTCTATCTATTCAATAGTGGCGGGGCAGCCCTCTCGTGTCAAGGAATTCCGCCGTGTCGACGCAGTATCAAGAACATGTTTCACAAGTTTGCCGGAGTGGCTTGACATGGATCGTGATGTGAGCCACAGTTGCCCAACAAGAACGCGTTCTAATTAGTGTCCGGTGCAGTTTCCCCGTCGGGGTGTCTCGCACGCCTGGTGGGCGCATCGCCGTGGAGACGAGGAAACATGAGCAGGTTCAGTGACACTCTTTCGCCGGATGCGGCGGCATCGCTGTCAGCCACGGAGACGTCGCTCTCGCTGCGCGGCATTGGGGTGCGCTTCGGTGGTATCCGCGCCGTGAACGATGTCACGTTGGACTTCACTCGCGGGGAAGTCGTCGGCTTGATCGGTCCGAATGGAGCCGGCAAGACCACATTGCTCGATTCGATCTCAGGTCTGCGTGTGCCCGACGAAGGGCGCGTGCTTCTTGGGGGCAAGGACGTCACATCGAGCTCGGCCGAAACATTGGCGCGGCACGGAGTCCGGCGAACGTTTCAGCGCCACCAGGCCTTCGGTTGGCTGACCGTGCGTGAGAACGTGATGGTGCCGCTGGAATGGCGTACCCGGGGGCGCGGCCTGTTCGGTGATCTGCTCGGGCTGCCCGGCCGTCAGCGAGAGGCCGCGGCTCATCTGGTCCGGGTAGATGA
>JBBSSC010000285.1:0-3406 GCA_038242465.1 Propionibacteriales bacterium
CCAGAACATCCGCGGCAAGATCGAGTTCCGCGATGTGCGCTTCCGGTACCCCGAACCACGCAGCCTGACCGGCACCGTCAACCGCGACCGCTTCGGCGACTCGGGCGTCCGCATCGACCGCGACGGCACCGCCCCCGAGCAGAGCTGGGCGCTCGACGGGATCTCGCTGACGGTCGAGCCGGGCCAGCTCGCCGCGATCGTCGGCCCTTCCGGTTCGGGCAAAACCACCATGACGTACCTCGTGCCACGGTTCTACGACGTCAACTCCGGTGCGGTGCTGATCGATGACGTCGACGTCCGCGATCTCACGATGGGCTCGGTCGCCGAGGCGGTCGGCATGGTGACGCAGGAACCGTATCTGTTCCACGGTTCGATCCGCGACAACATCGCCTACGCCAAGCCCGATGCCAGCGCCGACGAGATCGAACAGGCCGCGCGCGACGCCAATATCCACGACCGCATCCTGTCGTTCGCCGAGGGATACGAGACAATCACGGGCGAGCGCGGCTATCGGCTCAGCGGCGGTGAGAAGCAGCGCCTCGCGATCGCCCGCGTGCTGCTGATGGACCCGCGCATCCTAATCCTCGACGAGGCCACCTCGGCGCTCGACACCGAGACCGAGCGGCTGGTGCAGGATGCGCTAGAGCGCGCGACCCACAACCGGACGACGATCGCCATCGCGCACCGGCTCTCAACGATCCACAACGCCGACGTCATCTTCGGCCTCGAGGACGGCAAGCTCGTCGAACGCGGCACACACGATGAGCTGCTCGAACTAGGCGGCCTGTACTCGCGCCTGTACGTCGAGCAGTTCGGCGCGGGCCAGATAGAAGCCCGCTTCGCCAACGGCGTCCGCTTCACCAACGGCCAGCTGCTGCATGAAGATCCCACCACCCGAGCCAACTACCCGCTGTAGGGCCCGGGCCCCGGAGGTCTAGCTCAGGTCCTCAGCTCTGCGCTGCGGCTCTCTTCTGGGCCTTCTGCAGGATGGCTGTTGCCGCCTTCTCTACCTTTTTGGTCTTCTTCAGGCCTGGGGTGGAGTAGATGATGGAGGTCAGCTGGCCACCCGAGCAGGTCTGGGCCGAGATACCGGCTTCGGTCTCCGTGATGGGTACAGCCGTGACTGTGGTCCGGGCACCCTTCTCGGCGCCGCCGAGCTCGGCCAGGGTTGCGAACGCCTCGCACGCCTCGGCATCTGTGAAGGTCGCGGCGCCTGCCAACAGCTTCTTGGCACGAGCGAGATCCAACTTGTCGGCGGCCGAGCTCAGATCGGCGGCCGACTCCAGCTTGGCCATGACATCAGGCAGCGAGGTAGCCCACGCCTTGGCGGGCAGCGTCGTGAGCTGGATCAGGGCTGCGCTCTCCTGCCAACGGCACTGGCTGCTGCCCTTGCGAGCGTCTGCGGCGACGACGGTGTCGACCGGGACACCGGCCAGCTGCCGTCGCTCGGCCGCGGTCAAGAACGAGCAGGCCGCCGAGTCCTTCACGGGCTCCGCCGAGGGTGTCGCCGTCGAAGACTTGTCGGCTGGCTTCTCATCCGAGCCACCGCCGCAGGCCGACACGACGAGCAAGCCGGCTGCCACCACCGAGAGGAGGGCGGAGCGCCGCGGGGTCGAAGAGGTCATCAGACCACTGTAGGACGCCGCAAAAGCGCTCAGGTAACGGTGGGGCGTCGCATCTCGCGCATGCGGACGACCACGAAGACAATGATCACGAGCAGCACGCCACCGATGACGACCTTCTGGAACACATCGGCATATGGCTCGACCTTGTCCCAGTTCTCGCCGAGCCGGTAGCCCGCGACGACGAAGATCGAGTTCCAGATCAGGCTGCCGAGCGTCGTCAGGGCCAAGAACAGCGCGAAGTTCATCTTCTCGACGCCCGCGGGCAGTGAGATCAAGCTGCGGAAGATCGGCACCATCCGGCCGAAGAACACGGCCTTGCCGCCATGTTTGGCGAACCAGGCCTCGGTCTTCTCAAGATCGCTGACCTTGAGCAACGGCACCTTGTCGAACACCATAACGGCACGCTCACGGCCGAAGATCGCGCCGAGCCAGTAAAGGATCACCGCGCCCGTGATCGAGCCAAGTGTCGTCGCGATCAGCGCACCCGCCAGCGAGAAGGTGCCCTGACTCGCGGCAAATCCGGCGAGCGGCAGGATGATCTCGCTAGGAATCGGTGGGAAGAGATTATCCATGCCCACGGCGAGCGCGGCACCGAATAGTCCGAGCTTGTCCATCAGCTCGACGGTCCAGCCGGCGAGTCCCGAATCGGGTGCGTTGCTGGCAGAGGCCGCGAGGGCGGTCAGTAGGGTCACAGGCATGAGCGTATCCGTCAGGCTCAATCCACTCCTGGCGATCGGGGGCCTGGTCACTGTGGCCCTCGTCGCAGGCTTGTTGATCAGCGCCAACTCCCCCGCCACCGAGAACGCGGCCGACACCGGTCCCGCAACCACCAAGGTGCGGGCTCCGGACAAGCCGCTGGACGTCATTGGCAAGACCTCCGCCGCGCAGGCCGCCAGCGAGATCTCGCAGCGTCTGTTCACAGCATCGCCGGTCGCAGTCCTGGCCGATGCAGGCGATCCCGAGGCGCAACGGATCGCGGTCAAAGCCGCGACCGAGCTGGGCGTCCCCGCCCTGCTCGACCACGCCGATGCGTCAGCGGAGATCGAGCGGCTGAACGCCTCGAAAGTCCTGACGTTCGGCGTCACTCGCTCCGTTCCTGGCACCGTCGCCGTGCCGCTCGACGAAGCTGCGGCCGAAGCGGAGGTAGCGCGTCTGAGCAAGGGTGGCGCAGCGAGTCCCCGCACGCTGGACGCCGTCGTGGTGACCAGGTCTGAGCGCGTCAACATCGTCGCCGCCGCTACCGCCCGGATCGCCGGCGCCCAAGTCATCGAGATCCCCGATGCGGATCCTCGCACCAACCCCGAGGTCGCCGGCTACTTCGCGAAGCATCCCGATCAGCCGGTCATCGCGATCGGATCGGCCTTCGAACAGCTCGCATATCCACTCGACGTCGTGCGCCGCGATATCCAACAGCCCTCTGGCGGCTATCTCGCGCTAGGCAAGCACTACACCGCGATGTACGGACACCCCGGCGCACCACAGCTCGGCGTCCTAGGTGAGCAGGGGGTGCGAGCCTCGATCGAGCGGGTCGGCCGGCTCGTGCGTAAGTACCAGCGGGCGTCCGGCTCGGACGACTTCGTGCCGACCTTCGAGATCATCGCGACCGTCGCCTCGGCATCCGCAGGCAAGGACAAGAACTACTCCACCGAGACATCCGTCAAGAAGCTGCTTCCCATGGTGGATGCCGCGGAGAAGGCCGGGATTTATGTCATTCTCGACCTGCAGCCGGGGCGCACGGACTTCCTGACGCAGGCCAAGAAGTACCGGTCCCTGCTCGAGCG
>JBBSSC010000286.1:0-3369 GCA_038242465.1 Propionibacteriales bacterium
GCCGCGACGAAGACGAGGGCTCTGGTTCGTCCAAGGTCAAGAACGGCACCAATATGTCGTCGGTCCTCTCGATCATCGAGATGTGCTGGGCCGATGTGGGCCTGCTGCTCTCGATGCCACGACAGGGCCTCGGCAACTCCGCGATCGCGTCGGTCGCCAACGCCGAGCAGCTCGAACGCTTCAAGGGCACGTGGGCGTCGATGGCGATCACCGAGCCGAGCTTCGGCTCCGACTCCGCCGCCATCACCACGACTGCGGTCAAGGATGGCGATGCCTACATCCTCAACGGCGAGAAGATCTTCGTGACGGCGGGCGAGCGCTCTGACTCCGTCGTCGTGTGGGCGACGCTCGACAAGGCGCTCGGACGTGCCGCGATCAAGTCCTTCCTCGTGCCCAAGAGCCTGCCGGGCATTCGGGTCGAGCGGCTCGAGCACAAGCTCGGCATCCGCTCATCCGACACCGCTGTCATCGTGCTCGACAACTGCCGCGTCCCGGCCGAGAACCTGCTGGGCAACCCCGAGGTCGACGTCAAGCAGGGCTTCGCCGGCGCGATGGCGACATTCGACAACACGCGGCCGCTTGTGGCCGGCATGGCGGTCGGCTGCGCCCGAGCGGCGCTCGAAGATACTCGCGAGCTGCTCGAGAAGGCCGGCGTCGTCATCGACTACGACCGTCCGGTCCAGTCGCAGTCTTACGCCGCCGCGACGTTCATCTCGATGGAAGCCGACTGGGAGGCCGCGCTGCTCCTAACGCTTGAGGCCGCGTGGCTCGCCGACAACCGCAAGCCCAACTCGATGGAAGCCTCGATGGCTAAGGCCAAGGCAGGCCGTGTAGGCAACGAGATCACGCTGCGTTGCGTTGAGCTGACCAGCACGCTCGGGTACAGCGAGAACGAGCTGATCGAGAAGTGGTCGCGCGACTCCAAGATCCTCGACATCTTCGAGGGCACGCAGCAGATCCAGCAGCTCATCATCGCGCGCCGGTTACTGAACCTGACCTCGTCCCAGCTGCGCTGATGGTTTAGAGACATCATCTCGCCGTGGTGTGCCTCGAATAGGTGGCGCATCACGGTGTTCTATAGGGTTCTCCCATGACGAGTGACTTGCCGGCCGACCTCGACGTTGAATTCGAGCTGACGCGATTCGTTCGACGGGTACGCGCCACGAGCCTGCGCCACCTCAGCGAGATCCACCCCAAGCTCGACTACGGCAGCTTCACGTTCCTGCTCGCGATCTGCGATGCGCCCGACGGCATCCGCGGCTCCGAGCTCGCCGAGAGCCTGGGCGTGCACAAATCGACGGCCAGCCGAGCCGTCGCAGCCCTCGAGCGGCTCGGTCTGGTGAACCGCATCCCGGATCCCGACGATGGGCGTGCACAGCTCCTCGTGCCGAGTCCGGACACCCTGGCCGATGTCGCAAAGTACCGGCGCAACACGCACGCGCGTCTGGTCGCGGTTCTCAACGACTGGGAACCCGACGAGATCCGGGTCTTCGCCCGCAGCCTCACACGGCTCAACGAAGGTGTCGAGCGTCTACTGTGAAGATCTTCCACCTCGCGCTCACAAGCGCGTGGTCGGCGGCCGAGGCGGCTGGCACCTATACCGCCTCGACGCTGGGGCTCGACCTCGCCGACGTAGGCTTCATCCACTGTTCGCGGGCCGAGCAGGTGGCCGGCGTGCACCGACGCTTCTATGCGGACGTGATCGACGAGCTGCTGCTCCTGACGATTGACACCGACCGCCTGACGTCGCCGTGGCAGCTCGACGACGTGCCGGGGGAGCCTTTGCCCTTCCCGCACATCTACGGGCCACTGAACGTTGATGCCGTCGTGTCGGCCGAGCCGTTCAGATCGTGAGCATCGCCTTGATCGCGGTGCGCTCGTCCATCGCTCGGTAGCCCTCGGCGACCTGGTCGAGCGGAAGTGTCAGGTCGAAGACGTCGCCGGGAGTAAAGGTGCCGTCGAGAACATCGGGCATCAGCTCTTCGATGTAGTTGCGTACCGGCGCGATGCCGCCGGCCAGGCCGATGTTGCGGCCGAACATCGCCGGGACGTTCAGCGTGACATCGTGGGGCACGCCGACATAGCCGATCCGAGCACCCGGGCGGGCTGACAACATCGCCTGTTTCATGCTGTCGGCGGTGCCGACGCACTCCAGGACGAAGTCGGCGCCGATCCCGTCGAGGATCTCGCGCACCTGGGCGGCACCGTCCTTGCCGCGCTCAGCGACGATCTCGTCGGCGCCGAACTTGCGCGCGAGTCGTTGGCGATCTTCGTGGCGCGACATAGCGACTATGCGGCCCGCGCCGAGTCGTTTGGCGGCGAGCACGGCGCTGAGACCGACCGCTCCGTCACCGACGACCACCACGGTGCTTCCGGCTGTCACGCCGGCCGAGACGGCCGCGTGGTGGCCCGTCGGGAAGACATCCGAGAGGGTCAGGAGCTGGCGGACCATGGCCTGATCGGGCTGTGATGGTGTTGTGACGAGCGTGCCGTCGGCGAACGGGACGCGGACGATCTCGCCCTGGCCGCCGTCGACGTCATGTCCCTGCTTGTCGGGATTTCCCCAGATACCGCCGTTGACGCACGAGGTGTGGACGCCTCGCTCGCACAGCAGGCACGTGTTGTCAGAGAACGTGAACGGCGCGATGACGAAGTCGCCAGGCTTGACGTTCGAGACCTGGCTGCCGACCTGCTCTACGATGCCGACGAACTCGTGACCGATACGTGTTGGCCCGCTGACATCGTTGATCCCGCGGTACGGCCACAGATCGGAGCCGCATACACAGGCAGCGACGACGCGGACGATCGCGTCGGTATCGAGCCTCAGCTCGGGGGCGGCGACATCGTCGAGGCGGATGTCACGAGGGGCATGGAGAACCGTGGCGCGCATGGCACCATCCTGCCACTGGGGCGTATGGAAGGATCTGTGTCATGACTGACAAGCCTGAAATCGACTTCATCGAGGGGCCCGCGCCCACCGAGCTCCAGATCACCGACATCATCGTCGGCGACGGCCCCGAGGCCGTTCCCGGCGGACTCGTCGACGTCCACTACGTGGGCGTCGAGTTCGACACCGGCGAGCAGTTCGACGCCTCGTGGGATCGCGGCCAGTCCGCGAAGTTCCCCCTCCCGCAGCTCATCGGCGCATGGCAGCAAGGCATCCCCGGCATGAAGGTCGGCGGACGTCGCCAGCTCGTCTGCCCGCCCGAGCTCGCCTACGGTCCCGCCGGCGGTGGCCACCACCTCTCGGGCAAGACGCTCGTCTTCGTGATCGACCTGCTGGGCGTCTGACGCCTCGCTGACTTGCGCGGTTTACCACGCTGGCAGGGAAAGTTGGTTCCGGGCGCGGGATGCTTCCCGTGCCCGGAC
>JBBSSC010000287.1:0-3357 GCA_038242465.1 Propionibacteriales bacterium
ACGTTGGGACACAGTCGCATCGAGCACAGCAGCGTCAGGCCCTCGAGATAGTCGCGAGCGCGATCGAGCGGTCCCGTGACGACGACCCAGCCCGCGCGATACCCGCAGACACGGTAGGCCTTCGACAAGCCGTTGAACGTCAGCGTCAGCAGATCGGGCGCGACACTGGCCATCGGGATGTGGACGGCTTCGTCGTACAGGATCTTGTCGTAGATCTCGTCGGCCATCAGGTCGAGATCGTGCTTGCGAGCCAGCGCCGCGATGCCGGCCAGCGTCTCGCGCGAATACACAGCACCCGTCGGATTGTTGGGGTTGATGACCACGATGGCCTTGGTGCGATCGGTGATCTTCGACTCCAGATCGGCCAGATCGGGATTCCAATCGTTGTCCTCGTCGCACAGATAATGCACCGGAACACCACCCGCGAGATTCGTCACGGCGGTCCATAGCGGGTAGTCCGGGACGGGGATCAGCACCTCGTCGCCGTTGTTGAGCAGCGCCTGCAGGGCGATCTGGATGAGCTCGGAGACCCCGTTGCCGATCCATACGTCGTCGACGTCGATCGTCGGGAAGCCCTCTTGTAACTGATAGTGATGCACGACAGCGCGACGAGCCGACTGGATGCCGCGCGAGTCGGAGTAGCCGGCAGAGCTGGGCAGCGCCGCGATGACGTCCTGCAGGATCTCAGCCGGCGCGTCAAAGCCGAAGGGCTGCGGATTGCCGATGTTGAGCTTCAAGATCCGGTGACCCTCCGCCTCCAGGGCGGCAGCACGCGTACTAACTGGTCCACGGATGTCGTACAGGACATCCCTCAACTTCTCGGACTGGCGCACGATCGAGGACATGGGCCTATCTTCCCATCCACCTGGCTCCCCTTAACGCTGAGTGTGACGTTTCGCCACACGCTCCCGCGGCAACGCTCGCGCAAACGTCCCATTCAGCGGGGGCTGTGGACGCTCGCGGGCGCGCGATGCCAGTTCCGCTCAGGATGTGCGGATGACCGATGGTCCTTTCGTCATCCCCCAGCGATCCGTCCGGCTGCTCGCCCAGGGCGCTACTGCGCAACAGCTGCGGGGCTCCTCATATGAGCGGCGATCCCACGGCCTGCTGCTGCCTGCGGGTGTCGACGGTGATCCCGTCTTGATGCGGGTCGCCGACGCCATCGGCCTGCTCACGGGTGGATGCATCCTGGGTGGTTGGGCGGCTCTGCGGGCCCAGGGCAACTCGTGGTTCGACGGCCTGGACCCGGCAGGTGTGCCCCGACCGGCGCTCGTCCACTGCCTGCCCGGCTCGCAGCTGCGGCACAGATCGGTGCTTCAGCCGTTTCGAGGCCTGCTCCATCCCGACGAGGTCATCGACTTCGAGACCTATTCGCTGACCACGATGGCACGTGCGGCATTCGACGAGATGCGCATGGCCCGCAGCATGCGGGAAGCCGTCGTCGTTCTCGACCTGGCCACGAGCACCACGACAGGCATGCCGCACACCACGATCGGTCGGATCGAGCAGGTGATCTCAAGTCACCACAAGGTCCGCGGGCTGGTTCAGGCGAGGGAGGCGCTCGCGTGGGGATCGACTCGCACGGCGAGCCCGTGGGAGACCCGCACCCGCCTCGTCGCGCACATCGACGCGGATGTCCGCGGCCTACGCGTCAACGTGCCGATCTTCTCGCCTTTCGGCCGGATCCTGGGCATTGCCGATCTGCTCGACGAGGATGCAGGCCTGGTAATCGAGTCGGACGGAGGCCACCATCGCGAGGGCGAGCAGCACACCGACGACAACGTGCGGGAGGAGGACTTCGAGCGCAGCGGACTCGTTGTCGTCCGAGTGACATCCCTCGACCATCAGCACCGATGGCGGACCGTGGGTCGCATCACCGCAGCACGCCGCGACGCCTTGCGGGCCATCAAGCGCGAATGGACGACGACCAAGCCCGAATGGTGGTGGTCATGGGCTCCCGGCCGTCGCTGGGACGACCACCCCCGCTGAGTGTGACGTTTGCGGGAGCCGTCCCGCGCGAGGTCCCTCGCAAACGTCACACTCAGGGGTCAGCGCGGGAGGGGGTTGTCGTCGACAGTGCGGACGATCTCTAGGGCGTGCACTAGATCTTCTGGGTATTCGGAGCTGAAGGTGACCCACTCGCCTGAGCGCGGATGTGTGAATCCGAGGCCCTTGGCGTGCAGCCACTGGCGATCGAGTCCGACCCGCTTCGAGAGCGTGGGATCGGCGCCGTACATCTGGTCGCCGACACATGGGTGATGGATTGCGCTCATGTGGACGCGGATCTGGTGCGTGCGCCCCGTCTCGAGCTTGATCGTCAGCAAGCTTGCGTAGCGATGCGCCTCGAGCGTGTCGTAGTGCGTGATGCTGTCGCGGCCGCCTTCTTTGACCGTGAACTTGAAGTCATGGCGGGGATGGCGGGCGATGGGAGCGTCGATCGTGCCGGTGTGCGGATCGGGATGACCCTGCACCAGCGCGTGATAGGTCTTCTCGACCGTACGGTCGCGGAACGCCTGCTTGAGGACCGTGTACGCGTGCTCGGACTTCGCGACCGCCATCAGCCCACTCGTACCGACATCGAGACGGTGCACGATGCCACGACGCTCGGGCGCCCCCGAGGTCGAGATGCGGATTCCGACGCCGGCCAGGTGATCGAGCACCGTAGGGCCGGACCAGCCCACGCTGGGATGCGCGGCGACTCCGACTGGCTTGTCGACCACGACGATGTCATCGTCCTGGAATACGATCTGCATACCCTCCACCTCGGTCGCTATGACGACCGCACGGCGCGGAGCCGGGATCGACGCTTCGAGGATCGAGCCGGGCATGACCCGGTCGGACTTGGCAGGCGAGGCTCCGTCGAGCGTCACATGGCCCTCGGCCACCAGCTCGCTCGCGCGGGTGCGCGACAGGCCCAACAGTCTGGCGAGGGCGCTGTCGACACGTTCGCCTGCCAGCCCTTCGGGAACCTGAATGACCTTATGCTCCAGATCGGCGTGCTCCAGATCGGGGCTGTGGTCCAGTCCCGTGCTCTCGGCGTTCATGATTTCTCCTCGTGGGTGCCGTCCAGGCGGATGCCACGCCACGCGCGCCAGACGATGATGATGGCCGCGAATGTGAGCGCGATGTCGGCGACATTGCCGACGAACACGCCATAGTCGATGAAGTCGACTACATGACCCCTCAGCGGCGCGGGCTCGCGGAAGATCCGGTCGATCAGATTGCCCAGCGCACCGGACAGCAACAGCGCGAGCCCGACGGCCCACCCTTTGTCACGCAGGCGTGGAGCCATCCGGATCACGGCAATGCACACCCCGATCGCGACGATGCTCAGAACGAGGGTGAACCCGGCTCCCG
>JBBSSC010000288.1:0-3356 GCA_038242465.1 Propionibacteriales bacterium
CGACCTTCGACGAGCTCGTCGAGGCAGCCGGTCGTCCTGTCCTCGTCCTGATCGACGATGGCGAAGGCCTGCGCGACTGCGCCGGCGGCGACTTCTTCCTGCGGGTGGCCCGCGGCCAGGTACCGAGCACCTTCGTCGTCCTGGGCGGCAACTCAGAGGGCGTCGGTGCGGGGCTCAGCGGTTGGCAGCCCGAGATGAAGAAGGCCAGGCAGGGACTGCTGCTGTCGCCGCAGGGCATCTCCGACGGCGAGCTCATCGGCACCCGCATCCCCCGCAACCTCGTTGGCCAGCCCGTCGCAATCGGCCGAGGCTGGCTCAACCTGGGCGACGGCAATATCACCCAGGTAGCAACCCTCGCCCCACCCCGCTAGCCCCCAGGCCCGGCAGGGCACGCCGCGCGGCGGCGCTCAACCAAGGTCGAACAGGAGGATGGCTAGCACTCCTATTGCTAGTGCCAGGAGCGGAAGGCCAACCAGGATGCCGCCGATGACGGCTCCTGTGTGGCGCTCCCAGAACGCCAGCGCCTCGGGGTGGGCGGCCTTGAGCTCTTGCCACGTCGCCGTGCGGGGCCGATCGGACGATGCGGCGGCGAGCTCCCGAAGCGTCGTCACGGGCCACGAGCCCGAGACCAGGCGGATGTGTTGGGTCCCGTCGGTGACGAGCAGCTGCGTCGTGCGACCGTAGGTGTCCGAGAAGATCACTACGTCATATGTCGGCGAGCGCCGATCGACCTTGGCAAGAACAGTCTCACCGCGCCGCGAGATAACCGAGTCGCCCGTGACGTCGACCTCACCCTTGTCCTCGGCGCGCCCATGCCGCAGCACGAGCGGCACAGCGATGATGATCGCGATCGCGGCCACGATGACCACGACCGTCGGCCCAATGAAGTACACGGACGCTGCTAGAAGCGCAACCGCCCCAACGGCTGCGGCCCACGGCCGGCTGCCCACGCGTCGGGCGGCCGCATCAGCCGCGAAGGTACGGGAGTGCTGCCGTTCGGACATGGCTGCCTTTCGAGATTCTGGTGGTGGGCGCTCAGTCCTGCTCGGTGAGCGTCCCGGTCGCCGCGAAGTGCGTCGCATCCCACTCCAGGACGCTTTCGCCCTGGTGAAGTGTCTCAGCTATTGAGTCGAAGATGAATGTCATCTCGTCGGCCAACGGATCGGTCGAGGTCACAAAGCTCAGGACGAGCAGATCGTCGAGACTGATCTGCACCATGTAGTCGATGTGTGTGTGCCAGAGCTCTGGCGACTCCGGCTCCTCACT
Source organism: Propionibacteriales bacterium (assembly GCA_038242465.1). Classification (GTDB taxonomy): domain Bacteria; phylum Actinomycetota; class Actinomycetes; order Propionibacteriales; family Nocardioidaceae; genus Aeromicrobium. Next base: position 1,267 of record JBBSSC010000288.1, read on the forward strand.
CACGGGCTCGAGCGCACGGCGGCGACGGCGCATGGCCGGGACGCCTCCGATCATCACCTCGTCGACCTCGAGCACGCCGGCGGCCTTGCCGAGAAGGCGGTTCAGTCCCTCGGTGACCTCACGGTCGGAGCCCACGTAGAGCTGAGCCACCAGGAGCGTCGCCGACACGGGCATCCCGCTGATCGGATCGACCAGCGCATGCACCTGGGTGACACCATTCTCGGCGGCTCGGGACAGATCGTGCTTGAGCCGGCGGTCGGCCTCGACGCGCACCTGAATCAGTTCATCGCGTGCGGTGCCCGCGAACTGGCGGTCGAGCAGACGCTTGATCTGCGCATTGCGGTGGCCTGCGTCGGTCGACAACGTCGCCCACCCCGCGGGGACGACGAGTCGCCATCCACCCGGCGCATCCACGGCCCGAGTCTGTGCCGGCTCTCGCTGGGCCGTCTCTTTGTGAACCATGTCTCAGAGTCCCTTCACGGACTGGGCCAGGCCGACGAGCGCCTGGGCGGCGTCGGAGGCCACCACGAGGTCACTGATCGGAAGCGTCACGAGCACGACCGCGTAGTTCTCGCCCTCAGGCAGCCAGAAGATGCAGATCGACTCTTCCAACGCGGTGCCATGGTCGGTCGTGGAGTACGTGCGGATGCGCACGAGCCAGGCGGGACCCGAGGATGTCTCGATCTGCTCGACGTGGACGGGCTGATGCAGCTGGGAACCCTGGATGAGGTCCTCGACCATCTCGTCGGACGTGGTACCCATACGGATGCGGACGGCCTCGAGCCTCGCGACGGTCAGCAGCTCGAGCCGGTTGCCTCCGGGCGGCAGGAGCGCCCAGGCAGCCAGCAGCAGCGACTGGTCATCGCTCAACGACTTGACCTGCTGGACGAGGCCCGCCACCCCGATGGCCATGGGCCGCAGAATGTCTGGCCCGGCCGGATCATCCGCGAAGTGGTCGACGATGGTCTCCACGAACTGGTCGGGGTCCATCTCGAGCTCGAGCGGGAACCACTCTCGGAATCCACCGATGTCGATGGCGTCGAGGTCGGTCATGATCTTCCTCCAAGGCTGGTCTGATGACGATTCCATCGCCATTGCCGCAGCTGCGCGACACCCGACAGCGTCGCTGCCGCTGCCGCGACGACGGCGATGACCGCCCGGGGGACATCGAGATCGTCGAAGGGGGCGATATGCACGATGAACAGGGCAAACGCGATCACGGTGGTTGCGAGCGGTCCGACGATGACGAAGTCGCCGAGCTCGGCCTGTGACAGCAACGGAACGCCCGGGCCGCCTTCGCCGAACGTCCTTGCGCTGTGTCCGTACTCGATGCCCGCGCGGCGACATGCGCCCTGGAGCGCGGAGTCGTCACCGGCCGGGATCCAGGCTTCGGCATCCACGACGAGCAGCTCGGTGTCATGCCGATCGAGGAAGCGGACCGTCTGGTCATTATCGGACCAGACACACTTAACGGCTCCACCCAGCCGGGGGCCGGCGATCCACGCCTCGGTCGCTCCCACCCTGTGGACGACATCGTCTGCGCCGATCTGGAGGCTCGCTTCGCGGGCGCTGTGATCGCGCGTCCCATCGAGGATGTTGGGCAGTTCGACTCGATCGGGGCTAGCGGGCCGGTGCTCGACGAGATCGAGGAATCGACTGCGGAACCGCCACTGGTCGACGGCCAGCACGCCCAGCGCCACGACGGCAACAAAGCCCGAGACCAGCGCTCCGTTGGCCGCTAGGACGCCTGTGCCGAGGGCAGCCAGCACGGCCACGCCGAGCAGCACGCAGTGACGCCAGAACACGGCACGCAACGAGGCACGGACGGGGCCAAGCTGCACCACGGCAGCGTCGGCATGCGCGGCTAGCTCGGCCTCGGCATGGGTCGCCGGCTCGAGGCTGAGGCCGAGAGCCTGCGCGAAGTCGGCGGCACCTGACACGTGACGCAGCTGCGATGCGTCAGAGACCCTGCCGTGAGCCAATAGGTGCAGCGGGACGATCAGCAACGGGGCGTCGTCTGACATCAGGACGAGCACCTCGTTGAAGCTGCCGAAGTAGTCCAGCCGCTTAGGCACCTGCTGATCACGCAG
>JBBSSC010000289.1:0-3348 GCA_038242465.1 Propionibacteriales bacterium
CTGCCCGAGACCGCGACGCAGGAAGAGGTCGAGGCGGCGATCGATCAGCTCAACGCCGATCCGACCTGCACGGGCTACATCCTCCAGCTCCCGCTGCCCAAGGGGCTCGACGAGAACGCCGCGATTGGTCGCATCGATCCACTCAAGGACGCCGACGGCCTGCACCCCACCAACCTCGGCTGGCTCGTCCTCGGCAAGGAGGCACCGCTGCCGTGCACGCCGCGCGGCATCATCGAGCTGCTCCGCCGCCACGACGTCCCGATCGCAGGCCAGCACGTCGTCGTAGTCGGCCGCGGCATCACGGTCGGACGCCCCATGGGTCTCCTGCTGACTCGCCGCAGTGAGAACGCGACCGTGACGCTGTGCCACACCGGAACCGTCGATCTCGCGGCCGAGGTTCGCCGCGCCGATATCGTCATCGCGGCGGCCGGAGTGCCGGGCATCATCCGCGCCGACATGGTCAAGCCTGGCGCCGCCCTGCTCGATGTCGGCGTGAGTCGCGACGAGAACGGCATCGTCGGCGATGTCGATCCCGCGGCGTACGAGGTTGCCGGCTGGATCTCGCCCAATCCCGGCGGCGTCGGCCCCATGACCCGGGCGCTGCTGCTGGCCAATGTCGTCGACACCGCGGAGCGCCTGAACCCGTGAAGGCTCCCCGCAGCCGAGGGTCGCAGTTCTACCTGCTGCAGCTCTTGGTGGTCCTGGTCGGACTCGTGCTCGTCGCGGTCGGCCTGTGGCGGGCGGGTGTTATCGCGATCGGTCTGGCCTTCGTGACGGGAGCCGTCGCGCGGTCGGTCGTCCCGATCGACCACACTGGGATGCTTCGTGTACGAGGCAAGATCTTCGACGTGTTCTGGATGGCGACGCTGGGCGTTTCGCTGGAGATCCTGGCTCTGGCTATCCCTGGCGGATGCGGCGACGAGCCACCCCGTGTGCACTGGGTGGCTCGTCGGCGAATGGGGTGAGCCTCAGATGAGGCCGAGCTCCTTGACGGCGTCGCGCTCCTCGATGAGCTCCTGCGCCGTCGCGTCCATCTTGGCGCGGCTGAAGTCGTCGATGTCGAGACCCTGGACGATCTCCCAGTTGCCGTCCTTGGTCGTGACGGGGAACGAGTAGATCAGGCCCTCGGGGATGCCGTACGAGCCGTCGGAGCGAACTGCCATCGACGCCCAGTCGTTTTCGGGCGTACCCGTCAGCCAGGTGCGGGCCGCATCGATCGTCGCGGAGGCAGCCGATGCGGTCGATGACGCACCCCGAGCCTCGATGATGGCGGCACCGCGCTGGGCGACGGTCGGGATGAACGTGTTCTCGATCCAGGCGTTGTCGCCGACGACCTCGGCGGCGTTCTTACCACCGACCTCGGCATGGAAGATGTCGGGATACTGGGTCGCCGAGTGATTGCCCCAGATCGTGAGCTTCTTGATGTCCGCGACCTTCGCTCCGGTCTTGGCAGCGAGCTGCGAGATCGCACGGTTGTGGTCGAGGCGGGTCAGGGCGCTGAAGCGCTCACCCGGGATGTCGGGCGCGTTCGTCATGGCGATCAAGGCATTGGTATTGGCCGGATTGCCCGTCACGCCGATGCGCACATCGGCTGCTGCGTGGTCGTTGAGGGCCTTGCCCTGGCCCGTGAAGATCGCGCCATTGGCCGACAGCAGGTCGCCGCGTTCCATGCCCTTGGTACGGGGACGAGCGCCGACGAGCAGCGCCAGGTTGACGCCATCGAAGATGCGGTTGGGGTCGTCGCCGATCTCGACGGAGTCGAGGGTCGGGAATGCGCAGTCATCGAGCTCCATCACGACGCCCTCGAGTGATTTGAGTGCTGGAGTGATCTCGAGCAGACGCAACTGGACCGGGGTGTCCGGTCCGAACAGGGCGCCACTGGCGATACGGAAGAGAAGGCTGTATCCGATCTGGCCGGCGGCTCCGGTGACGGCGACCTTAACGGGCGTTTTGCTCACGGGCTGTACTCCTTGAGGCGGTGCAGAAATGGGGTCTACGTTTCGAACGTATCGCAGCCGCCCCCGCAATGGGGTCGGGTGAGACCACGAGTCGTGGTCAGTCTGTGTCCTGCCCGACGATCAGGGCATGTGTGAAGCCGGCGATCGCAGCGCCGATGACCGGGGCGAGGATGAAGACCCAGACCTGCTGGAGCGCATCGCCTCCGGCGAACCAGGCAACGCCGAGCGATCGGGCGGGATTGACCGAGGTGCCGTCGACGGGGATTGCGATGAGATGGATCAGCGTCAGCGCCAAGCCTATCGAGAGCCCCGAGAAGCCCACGGCGGCCCGCTTGGACGTCGAGCCGAAGATGACGAACAAGAAGAATGCCGTCAGGACTATCTCGGTCAGGATGACCGCCCCCAGGTTGTAGCCGCCGGGGGAGCGGTCGCCGTATCCATTGGTGCCGAAGCCTGAGGCCTGCGCATCGAAGCCAGCCGTTCCGGATGCGATCACGAACAGCACGCCTCCGGCGAGCGTCGCGCCGATCAGCTGCGCCGCGAAGTAGCCGGGAACCTCCTTCCAGTCGAAGCGCTTGGCTGTTGCGAGGCCCACCGTCACGGCGGGGTTGAAGTGACCGCCTGAAATATGGCCGAAGGCGTAGGCGCCCGTCACGACCGTCAGCCCGAAGGCCAGCGCGATGCCTCTAGAGTGCCGGCGCCCTGGTCGCCGCCCGCGAGGACAGCCGTGCCGACACCGCCCAGGACGAGCCAGAACGTGCCGAGCAGCTCAGCGCCGAGCTTGTGGGATGTCGCGGGTGCGGTCATGCCGGGCTCCTGAGGGGCATGCTGGCTTCCCAGAGCCTAAACCCGAAGTGTGACGTGCGTCACTGCGCGCAGTCGCTGGATGTTGCCCAGTGCCCGCAGGACGGCCCGCAGCCCATCGGCTTCCGTGGGTTATCTTGATGTCAAGAATAATTTTCGCGTATCCCTACGGAGGAGTCGCAGCACTCATGGCCAAGATTATCTACACCCACACCGACGAGGCGCCCGCGCTGGCGACGTACTCATTCCTCCCCGTGATCGAGGCGTATGCCTCAACCGCCGGCGTCGAGGTCGAGACCCGCGACATCTCACTGTCCGGCCGCATCATCGCCCTGTTCGGCGACCGCCTGCCCGCCGAGCAGCAGATCAGCGATGCCCTGGCCGAGCTCGGAGCGCTCGCCAAGACGCCCGAAGCCAACATCATCAAGCTGCCCAACATCAGCGCCTCGGTCCCGCAGCTCAAGGCCGCGATCGCCGAGCTGCAGGGACAGGGCTACGCGCTTCCGGACTACCCCGACGATCCGCAGTCCGATGAGGACAAGGAGGTCCGCGCGCGCTACGACAAGGTCAAGGGCAGCGCCGTGAA
>JBBSSC010000290.1:0-3320 GCA_038242465.1 Propionibacteriales bacterium
CATCACCGGACTCTGGATCGTCTACAGCCTGAGCCGGCTCGTCGCCGACGACGATCTCGACCGAGCGCGCCAGCAGGCCATGGAGATCCTGAAGCTCGAGCGCTATCTCCACCTCGACATCGAGTCCTGGCTCAACCACGCACTGGCGCCCATCACCGCGATCGCCGTCCCGATGTCGTTCTGGTACGCCGCACTGCATTACGTCGTGACACCAGCCGTGCTCGCGTACCTCTTCTTCCGCCAGCGCGATGAATACTCCCGCGCCCGCAACGCGATCGTGATCGGCTCGGCGATCGGCCTGGCCTGTTACATGTTCTTTCCCACGGCTCCCCCGCGGCTCATGCCTGGCAGCCACTACCTTGACGTCCTGGCACAGACCGCCCATTTCGGATGGTGGAGCGAGCACGCCTCCGCACCCTCGGGCCTGGGAAACATCACGAACGAACTCGCCGCGATGCCATCGCTTCACGTCGGCTGGACCGTCTGGGTGGCCTGGGCGCTATGGCGTCATGTCAACCAGGTCGGTCGCGTGATCGCCTGTGCCTACGTGGCCGGGACGACCGTTGTCGTCATCGCGACCGGGAACCACTGGCTGCTAGATGCCGTAGCGGGTGCCGCCGTCATCGCGGTCGGCATCATCGTGTCCAATCACATCGCGCGACGAGGCCACATCCCGGCCCGCACATGATCGCGCCATTCCTGGGCTTCGCCTTCGCCTTCGCCGAGTCCGGGCTCGGGCTCGGCGCCGTGATTCCAGGCGAGGTCGCGATCTCCAGCCTGGCAGCCCGTATGGACGACCCCTTGGCACTCTCCGCGCTAGGACTCGGCGTCGCCCTCGGGGCTACCGCTGCGGATCATCTCGGCCTGTTCATCGGGCGGACGGGAGGCGTCCGACTGCGGGAGTCCCGCCTGATCCGGCGGGCCGGCGTCGACCGGTGGGACCGTGCCGCGGACCTCGTCAAACGGCACGGCTTCTGGGCACTGCTCGCGAGCCGTCTGCTGCCGCTCGTGCGAACCGTCATGCCTGTCGTTGCCGGGGCCGGGGGCGTGTCGTACCGGTCGTTCATCGCGGCCTCGGTGCTCGGCGCAATCGCCTGGTCGGCACTTTGGGTCGGCGCCGGTGCCGGCATCGCGGCCACCGGGGTGCTGGACGATCCGTGGGTCGTCGGCGGCGTCGTCATCGCTGTGATCGCGGGATTCGCGATCCGCGCCCTGGTAGGCCGCTTGCGCCACCGGCGCGCCAAGCCACACGAGAAGATCAGCTCGGCGAAGCAGATCTGATCAGGATTGTCAGACAATCTGATATTGTCAGACAATCATGACCTCTCCCTCGACCGATGCCGCGGTCCGCCCCGATGCGGTTGTCGCGGCACTGCGCGACGAGATCCTGACGCGGCGGCTCGCGCCCGGTACCGCGGTCACAGAGGCCCACGTGTCGACGACGTACTCTGTGGCACGCCCCACCGCCCGTATCGCGATCGACCGCTTGGTAAGCGACGGCCTCCTGGTACGAGAGCCGCACCATGCCGCGCGAGTGCGCCGGCTCGGTCGCGAAGACATCGAAGACCTTTTCGTGACCCGCGCCGCTATCGAGGCGACCGCCGTCGAACTGCTGGCCGCCACGTCGACCGTTCCGTGCGAGGCGTACGAGGCCAACCGCAATCTCCTCGATCTTCCGGTCAATGCCTCGTACGCCGCACATGACCTCGCATTCCATCGCGCACTGGTCCATGGCACGACCTCGACCCGGCTCCCCCGGCTCCACGACATGCTGATGGGCGAGATCGAGCTGGGCATCGCCCAGATCGACGCCCACGGACTGCGGTCGGCCGATGAGGTTGCCGCCGACCATGAAGCCATCCTCGGCGCGATCACCGCCGGCGACGTTGAGCGCGCCGGACGCCTCGCTCGCACCCACGTCCTCGCGTCCCGCGACCACCTGGTCGCCCATCACGACTCCATCCCCGACTCGTCCCACAGGCAGTGATTTCATGGTCCAGCGTCAGTTTCCCCGTCCTCTCGAGATCTTCGACCTGCTCAAGTTCAAAAAGCCCGTCTGGAGTGCCAAGCAGCGCCGACTCGACTCAGCGCTGACGATCCACGACCTGCGCACGATCGCGAAGCGCCGCACCCCCAGGGCGGCGTTTGACTACACCGACGGGGCGGCCGAGGGCGAGCTGTCCCTCGCGCGAGCACGTCAGGCATTCGAGGACGTCGAGTTCAGCCCCCGTGTGCTGCGCCCGGCGCTCGACGTCGACACATCAAGCACGATCCTGGGTGGCACGTCGCGCCTGCCTTTCGCCATCGCGCCGACCGGCTTCACCCGCTTGATGCAGACCGAGGGCGAGATCGCCGGCGCCGGCGCGGCCGGCGCGGCGGGCATCCCCTTCACGCTCTCGACGCTGGGCACGACCTCGATCGAGGACGTCAAGGCCGCCAACCCCACGGGGCGCAACTGGTTCCAGCTCTACGTCATGCGTGACCGGGAGATCTCGTATGAGCTCGCCCGCCGCGCCGCGGCAGCCGGTTTCGACACCCTTCAGTTCACTGTCGACACACCCGTGGCCGGTGCGCGCCTGCGCGACAAGCGCAACGGCTTCTCGATCCCGCCGCAGATCTCGCTGAAGACGGTCCTCAACGCGGCCGTCCGCCCGTGGTGGTGGTACGACTTCCTCACGACGCCCAAGCTCGAGTTCGCGTCGCTGAGCTCGACCGGCGGCACCGTCGGCGAGCTGCTCGACGCCGCGATGGATCCCACCATCTCGTACGCCGACCTCGACGTGATCCGCGAGATCTGGCCGGGCAAGATCGTCATCAAGGGCGTGCAGAACGTCGAGGACGCCAAACAGCTCGCGAGTCTCGGCGTCGACGGCATCATCTTGTCCAATCACGGCGGACGCCAGCTCGACCGCGCCCCAATCCCCTTCCACCTCCTGCCCGAGGTAGTGCGCGAGGTCGGCGCCGACATCGAGATCGGCGTCGACACCGGCATCATGTCCGGCGCCGACATCGTGGCCGCGGCGGCGCTGGGTGCGAACTTCTCGATGATCGGTCGCGCGTACCTCTACGGCCTCATGGCCGGCGGGCGCGCCGGCGTCGATCGCACCATCGCGATTCTCGAGGACGAGATCGTCCGGACCATGAAGCTGCTGGGCGCCGCTTCGATGGCCGAGCTCGAGCCCGCCCACGTCACCCAGTTGGAGCGCCTGATCCCACGCAGGCGCGCCTGAGCTCCCTCGCGAGTGGTGCGGTTTGGTCCGCGCGGGGGGGGGGTGGGGGCGGCACGCCGGAGCAGTATGACCACACCGCACCCCACGCGG
>JBBSSC010000291.1:0-3319 GCA_038242465.1 Propionibacteriales bacterium
AGAGGATCGATCACTTCGGTGGCCAAGTCAGCGCGTCCCAGGCGGAGAAGCCCTGCGCGCGCCAACAGCACACCGTCACACTCGCCCGATGCGATCTTGGCGATCCGGGTGCCGACGTTGCCGCGGATCGCGACGACCTCGACTCCGAGTCCCAGCGCATTGAGTTGCGCCTCGCGGCGTGGTGAACCAGTACCGATGCGCGCACCCTGCGGCAGCTCGCCCAGCGTGAGACCGTCGCGAGCGATGAGCACATCGCGCGGATCCTCACGGCGTGGGATGGCGGCCAGCGCCAGGCGGGCATCGGGAGTCGTGGGTAGGTCCTTGAGCGAGTGGACCGCGAAGTCGACGTCGCCGCGAACCAGCGCCTCGCGCAGCGCTGCGACAAACACACCTTGACCGCCCATCGAGGCGAGGGGGGCTAGATTGCGGTCGCCCTCGGTCGAGACGATCACGAGCTCGACGTCGACACCGCACTCGGCGCGAACGCGATCGGCGATCATGCCGGACTGCGTCAGGGCCAGCTCGCTGCCGCGGGTGCCGAGGCGCAACGTCCTGGTGATCTGCGCCGTCATGACTTGTCACCCACTCGGGTCACGGCGTCGACGGCCGACTGGTCGAGCGCGAACAGATCGGCCAACGCATCGGCATAGGTGAGGTCGGCGGGACCGTCGATGAGCTGCTGCACCCGCACAGTCGGTGCGTGGATGAGCTTCTCGGCCACACGGTGCAGCGCCTTGCGGACCGCGGCCCGGCTGTCGTCGTCGAGCTCGGGCAGACGCGTCTCTAGCCGGGCGAGCTCGGCAGCGACGACATCGGTTGCCATAGTGCGCAGCGCGACGACGGTAGGCGTGATGTGCGATGCGGCCTTGGCCGCCAGGAACGTGCGGACCTCGTCCTCGACGATCGACCTAACCTGCGCGACATCGGCGGCGAGCTCGGCATTGGCTGTCAGTTGTGACAGCACGACGAGGTCGACGAGCTCGACGCCCTCGAGCGCGCAGACATCGGGCTGGATGTCGCGGGGCAGTGCCAGGTCGAGCAGCACCATGGGACGGCCATTCGTCGCCGCGGCGATGCGGTCACGATCGAACACGGCTCCGGCCGCGCCGGTGCAGCTGATCAGCACATCGGCCACGGAGAGCTCGATGTCGAGCGCCTGCCAGCGAACTGCGCTGACGCCGTGCGTCGCGACGAGCGAGTAGGCGCGCTGGTACGTGCGATTGGCGACCATGATGCGGTGCGGCTCGACGCCGCGATCGATCAGCGTGCGGACCGCGAGATTGGCCATCGTGCCCGCACCCGCGATCAGGAAGCGCGAGTCTTCGGCGTCGACGACCGGGCCGGCCGCGTCGAGCGCAGCCGTCACGATCGATGGGGCGAGGCGGTCGATGCCGGTCTCGGCGTGACCGCGCTTGCCGATGCGCAGTGCCTGCTGGAACAGCGCGTTGAGCGCAGGGCCGACGGTCGTCTCGGCCTGTGCGCTGTGCAGCGCATCGCGGACCTGTCCCAGGATCTGGCTCTCACCCAGGATCATCGAGTCCATGCCGGCTGCGACGCCGAACAGGTGCGCGACAGCGGCCTCGTCGTAGTGCACGTAGACGTGGCGGACGAAGTCATCACGATCGAGACCCGACTTTTCGGCCAGCAGACGCGAGACCTCTTCGACCGCACCATGGAAACGCTCGGCCTCGACGTAGATCTCGACCCTGTTGCAAGTAGAGATGACGACCGACTCGCTCACGAACGGCGTCTCGAGCACGACGTGCAGGAGCTTGACCGCGGCCTCGACGTCGAGAGCCGCCCGCTCGAGCAGATCGATTGGTGCCGACTTGTGGGACATCCCCACCACAAGAACGCTCATGCCGTCACTTCCTTATCAGCATTTCTGTCTGCACTCGCCTTGCGTTGCTCGTGATAGGCGAGGATCTGCAGCTCGATCGACAGGTCGACCTTGCGGACGTCGACCCCGTCGGGCACCTGCACGATGGCGGGTGCGAAGTTCAGGATGCTGGTGATGCCAGCAGCGACCAGGAGATCGGCGACGCTCTGAGCGGCCAGGCCTGGGGTCGCGATGACGCCGATGGAGATTTCACGCTCGGCGACGATCGACGCGAGATCGTCGATGGGGCTCACGACGATGCCTGAAACCTCGGTGCCGATGCGCTCGGGGTCGGTATCGACCAGCGCGGCGACACGGATGCCACGGGTGCTGAAGCCTTGATAGGCCGACAACGCCGAGCCCAAGTTGCCGACGCCGACGATGACGACGTCCCAGTCCTGCGTCTGTCCCATCTCGCGAGCGATCTGGTAGCGGAGGTATTCGACGTCGTAGCCGACTCCGCGGGTTCCGTAGGAGCCGAGATATGACAGGTCCTTGCGCAGCTTGGCCGGATTGACGCCGGCCTGCTCGGCGAGCTCATTGGACGCGCACGACTTGACACCCTGCTCGACCAGCGCATTGAGTGCGCGCAGATAGATCGGCAAACGCGCCACAGTGGCATCGGGGATGTCACGGACGTTCGGCTCAGCGAGCCGGGGGCTGCGAAGAATGGTCACGGTACTCCTGCGCCGCGATGCTGGGGATTATCCCTTGCGGGACGGGCACCGGGTGCACCAACAGTTTAAGAGTTTGTGAACGCGTTAACAAAATCGAGACGTGGGGCGGTGGCTCATGTCACATGTCACCGACGCTTGGAAAGGGCCTTCGTGAGCCGTGCGGGGTCGACCCGCCAGAAGTCATGCTGGGCGCCGTCGACGAAAGTTACGGGCACCTGCTCGGTGAACCTTTCCCTCAGATCTGGGTCGCCATCAATGTCGATCCGCTTCCAGCTATCGCCCGTCGAGGCACAGATCTCAGCAACCTGCGCCTCGGCGATCTCGCACAGATGACAGCCCTCGCGGGTGTAGACGACGACCCTCGCGTCGGTGGCGTGCGCGATCACGGCGCATCCAGCCCGAGGGTCTCGCTGCGGGCAAGCGCCCTCAACCGACCTTTCGCGATCTTGCCCGTCGGCGAGTGCGGCAGTCCGGTCACAACGATCGTGCGGCGCGGCTGCTTGAACCGGGCAAGCCGGGTCTGGCAGTAGGCGTCGATCGCCTCGAGCAGCGCGTCCTCGTCCGCAGTCGCTTCCTCGCTCGGCACGACGAAGGCTACGACGGCTTCGCCGGTGTCCTCGTCGGGAAGCCCCACGACGGCGACCTGAACGACGCCCGGCACCTCGGCGATGATCTCCTCCACCTCGGAGGGGTAAACGTTGAAGCCCGACACGATGACCAGCTCGCGCAGACGGTCGACCAGCGTCAGGTCACCGTCATCGTC
>JBBSSC010000292.1:0-3304 GCA_038242465.1 Propionibacteriales bacterium
ATCGCCGGCATGCATCAGCAGCAGCCACGAGTGATCCGTCAGCAGCTCGCCCTCGCGGGTGCGCGACTGGCTGTTGGACCCGTCGATCCACATACCGATCGTGCGACGTTCGTCGTCGGCCCATGCGTCCTCATCGAACTCCTCGCCGTCCGGCCGTAGCCAGATGAGGTCTGGTCGGCCCGTCGGCGTCGTGCGACCCTCGAAAAACTCCGGCTGGCGCAGCGCCGGGCTGTCGGCGCGCAAGAAGATGACGCGGCGGGCGAACGCCAGCATCCCCTCGGACTCGTCCGTCGCGGTCCAGTCGACCCACGAGGTGGGGTCGTCGAGGCAGTAGGCGTTGTTGTTGCCGCCCTGTGTGCGCCAGCGCTCGTCGCCCGCGACGAACATCGGGGTGCCCGTCGACAGCATCAGCGTCGCGAAGAGATTGCGGGCCTGTCGGGCGCGCAGCTCATTGATGCCGGCATCGTCGGTCTCGCCCTCCACACCGTGATTCCAGGATCTGTTGTCATTCGTGCCGTCGCGGTTGTCTTCGCCGTTGGCCTCGTTGTGCTTCTGGTCGTACGTCACGAGATCGCGCAGCGTGAAGCCATCGTGGGCGTTGATGAAGTTGATCGACTGCCACGGACGGCGCAGGCTGTGGTCATAGAGATCGGACGATCCGGTGAGCCGCGAGGCGAGATCGTCGACGCCCGTCGCGCCGCGCCAGAAGTCGCGGATCGTGTCGCGGTAGATGCCGTTCCACTCCGCCCACTGGGCGCCGAACGACCCGACCTTGTAGCCCTCTCCGGTCGCATCCCACGGTTCAGCGATGAGCTTGCAGCGCGACAGGACCGGATCGGTCGTGATGGCCGTCAGCAGAGCTGAGTCAGGGTCGAACGTCCCGCCCTGGGGACGTCCCATCGTGCTGGCGAGATCGAAGCGGAAGCCGTCGACGCCGAGCTCGGTGGCCCAGTAGCGCAGAGAGTCGGTCACGAGACGGACGACCGTCGGCGAGCTCGCCTCCAATGTGTTGCCGCAGCCCGTGATATCGGCCATGCGGCCATCGTCATCGTGCAGGTAGTAGGCCGTGGCTTCGTAGCCGCGGAAGCTCAGAGTGGGTCCGTCAGGGCCACCCTCGCACGTGTGGTTGTAGACGACGTCGACGATGACCTCGATATTGGCCGCGTGTAGCGCGGCCACCATGGTGCGGAACTCCTCGACCTCGCGGCCGGGCTCGCTCGCGTAGCCGGCGTGCGGCGCGAAGTAGCCGAGCGGCGAGTAGCCCCAGTAGTTGTGACGTTCCGCGTGAATCAGCGAGGGCTCGTCGCTGAACGACTGCACGGGCAGCAGCTCGACACTCGTGACGCCCAGGCGCACGAGGTGATCGATCGCGGCGGGATGCGCGAGGCCCAGATACGTCCCGCGAAGCGCCTCCGGCACGTCGGGATGCTCCGCTGTGAAGCCCCTGACGTGCAGCTCGTAGACGACGGTCTCCTCGAACGGGATCTCCGGCTTGACTCCCGTATCGGGGCCACCTGGGCTCGTGACGACGCTCAGCGGAACGCTGCCGAGCGAGTCGACAACGCTCGGCTCGACACCCTCAGGGTCGTCCGCATAGCCATAAGCCGCTTCGAGATCGTTGAGGGTGCCGCTGATGCGGCGGGCGTAGGGATCGACCAGGATCTTGTTCGGATTGCAGCGCAACCCCGTCTTCGGCTCGTACGGTCCGTGCACGCGGAAGCCGTACTTCTGGCCAGGTGTGACGCCAGGTACGAGCCCATGCCACACACCGAAAGTGCGCTCTGTCAGCTCGATACGACGCTCAGCACCCTCGTCGTCGATCAGGCACAGCTCTACCCGGTCGGCCACGCTGCTCGCGACCGCGAATCTCACGCCGCCTGCCTCGGGGTGCGCACCCAGTGGGAAGGGACGACCCGGGAGGATTTCGGTTCCGGGCGTGGGGTGGATAGCCATGGCGTCCAGTCTCTCAGGTGACTGTTCGCCTGCTCTCTCAGCGCTTGGCGGCCTTTGCCTGAGCCTTTGCAGCCTTCTTTTCAGCCTTGGTGGCCTTCTTCTCGGCCTTGCGCACCTTGTGCCCCTCGCCTGCGCTGTCCAGCAGCAGGCTGGTGCCGATGCCCAACAGCCACACATCCTTGGCTATTGCAGTGCCCTGTTCGGTGGGCCGGATGCCATCGCGCATGCCCGGCGTGCGGAAGTACAGACCCAGCAGCCCTGCGGAGAATCCCGTCAGGCCCAGGCCGGCCTTGCGAGCCGAGACGACCGGTGCCAGCAGCGCGGCGCCCAGAACCATCTCGCCGACCGCAAGCGCCTTCAGGAAGACAGGCGGCTCGACCTTCTTAATGACGGGGTAGGCCCCGGAGGCGAATCCATGGATTCCCGCAGCGGCCTCCGCATCTCCGGACCATTTCGACAAACCGGAGTTGAGGATAAATGATCCTGCGGTAACGCGCAGCGGAACATGGGACAGGCGGAACGACATGGCGCCTCCATAGGTGTGGGAGCTGAAGCTTCGTATTTCACCGTACGGGGCAGCTGTTAGCCGTGCGACCCAGGAGCACGCCGTGTGCGGTGTAGACCGCAGTCACCCACGGGCTGGGATCTACCCCGTTGACGAGACGTCGATGCTGCCTTGAGCGAAGTCGACCCGGACCTGGAACCTGCCGCGGTGCATCACGATCCAGGAGTCGTCGTCGGCGACCTCGACCGAGAAGTCCTCGAGCGATGGGTCCGATAGCTCGGGGTGCTCACGGCGCAGGGAAATGAGCGAGCGGTGCAGGTCGAGGATGTCGCCGTGCTTGGGCGACGAGAGCTCCGACCAATCGAGCTTCGACCGCTCGAACGTCGCGACGTCCATCGGATCGGGCACCTCGGACTCACCCCAGCCGTGACGGCCGAACTCGCGGCGACGGCCCGTGCGCACTGCCTCGGCGAGCTCAGGGTCGGGGAACGAGGCAAAGAACTGCCAAGGTGTCGACGCGGCCCACTCCTCCCACATGAACAGCCTCGGCGTGTACGGCCCGAGCAGGACGATCGCCGCGCCACATGCCAGCCGGCCTGGCGAGATCGTGGCGGAGATCCGGTCGCCCGTCGCCCGGTTGCCGATCTGGTCGTGATTCTGCAGGTAGGCCAGGAATGCTGTGCCGGGCAGCGCTGCGGTGTCAACGGGACGCCCGTGCGTCCGCTCGCGGAACGACGACCACGTGCCGTCGTGGAAGAACGCACCTCGGAGAGTCTTCGCGAGCGCCCCCGGTGCCGCGAAGCCGGCGTCGTAGCCGGCAGTCTCGCCGGTCAGCCGGACGTGGAG
>JBBSSC010000293.1:0-3298 GCA_038242465.1 Propionibacteriales bacterium
CATCGACCCGCATCTCGACCCGTCTGGACGACTCATCGCGTACGCCTCGGACGGCTCGTTGCGCGTCATCGGCGTCGACGGCCAGGACGAGCGCGCACTGGTCTCGCCCGACTCGCCCACGCAGGTCTGGGGTCAGGCGGAGTTCATCGCGGCCGAGGAGATGGACCGGTTCCGCGGCTTCTGGTGGGCACCCGACGGGCAGTCGCTGCTGATCGAGCGTTTTGACGACGCCGCCGTGCAGACGTGGCACATTGCCGATCCCGAGCATCCCGAACGTCCTGCTGTCACGCAGCGCTACCCCGCTGCTGGGACGCCCAACAGCGAGGTCACGCTGTGGCACGTCAGTCTTGACGGCTCGCGCACCGAGATCGAGTGGGACCGCGACGCTTTCGAGTACCTGGGGCGAGTCGCCTGGAACCGGCACGGCGCTCCGCTCATCCAGGTGCTGAGCCGCGACCAGAAGTCGTCTCAGATCTTGTCGGTGAACCTCTCGACGGGACGCACGGGCGTCCTGCGCGAGCTCGCCGATGAGGCGTGGGTCGAGCTCTCGTCGGCCCCTCGTCTCGTGGCCGACGGCTCGCTCGTGACGGTTGAGGACTCGGACGGCTGGCGCCGAGTGCTGCGCGACGGTGTCGCGATCTCCCCCGAGGGCTGGCAGATTCGCGGGATCATCGACGTCTTCGCCGACTCGGTCGTCGCGACCGCCTCGCCGTATCCCACCGAGATCCAAGTCGTCCGGTTCGGCTTCGACGGGGTCGTCACTGCCATCACCGAGGGTGCGGCGGTGCACAGCGCGGTCATCGGCGGCCCGACGACGGTCATCGTCCGCTCCGGGGTCGACATCGTCGGCACAACCGTGACGGTGCACCGCGAGGACGCCGCACCAGCCCGAGTGCACGTCGTCGCCGAGCCTGCACCGCACGAACCCGTCGTGCGCCTGCTCGCGGCCGGCCAGAACCAGATTCGCACCGCTGTCCTGTTCCCGCGCGGACATCAGCCCGGCTCCGAGCGTCTCCCGGTGTTGATGGATCCGTATGGCGGACCCCATGCCCAGCGCGTCCTCGCATCGGCGCGAGCATTTCTGGAGGCGCAGTGGCTCGCCGACCAGGGATTCTGCGTCGTCGTGGCAGATGGCCGCGGCACGCCCGGACGCGGCCACGCCTGGGAACGGGCCGTGCTGCACGACTTCGCCGGTGTGACCCTCGACGACCAGATCGAGGCCCTGGCAGCCGTCGCCGACGCCTACCCCGATGACGTCGACACCTCGCGTGTCGGCATCACGGGCTGGTCATACGGCGGCTACCTCGCCGCGCTCGCGGTGCTCAAGCGTCCGGACGTCTTCCATGCCGCGGTGGCCGGGGCACCCGTGACCGAGTGGCGGCTCTACGACACGTGCTACACCGAGCGCTACCTCGGCGATCCGAACACACAGCCCGAGGTCTACGACGCCAACTCGCTGCTGCCCCTGGCCGCAGGCCTTGAACGTCCGCTGATGCTGATCCACGGTCTCGCCGACGATAACGTCGTCGCGGCCCACACGCTGCAGCTCTCATCGGCGCTGCTGGCCGCGGGCCGTCCGCACACCGTCCTGCCCCTCTCGGGCGTCACCCACATGACCCCGCAGGAGACCGTCGCCGAGAATCTCAAGCTCCTCCAGCTGAAGTTCCTGAAGACTCACCTGGGCGCGTAGCGTCAGGCGTCGCCTAGCCCCCAAGCTGTGGACGAATATGTACCGATCCCAGATTCGAATACGTAGATGTGCGCCGACATCTTGGGACTGGCGGGGCCTACTTGAGCCGCCGCGGGCCGGTCGGCAGATCGGGCGGGCTGGGCGGCTCCACCGGGAGGCGGGGATCGGCGGGCAGCCAGCCGCCGTAGACGTCGACCATCTCGGTCACGCAGTCGTCGAACGGGTCGACGTGCAGCAGCCACGCACGGTCCTCCGAGTCGTCCTCACCCGCGAAGCCCTCGCGCCGCAAGGCAGTCGTGTACCCCTCAGCCTCGAGTGCTGCGATCAGCTCGGCGGCATCCTCTTCGGAGTCGAAATAAACGTCAGACATGGCGTCATCATATGATTTCAGCGCCACATCGTCCGCAGCTCGACGAGTTCTGTGCGCTGGCCGATTCCGTGCACTGGTCGACCGACTGGACCCCGAAGGCGCCTAGGCGAGAACCCGCGTGGTGCGGCGTGACAGCAGATATCCCCACAGGCCCGCGAACGCGAACATGAAGATCGAGTAGACCGCCGCCGGCACCGAGATCTCGGTGGTGTCCAGGACCTCAACCGAGATGTAGATCGCGAGGGTCGCGTTGTGCACGCCGATCTCCATCGACGACGCGATGGCCTGCGCCTCCGTGACGCCCAGCGCCTTGGGCACGAGGTAGCCGATGACGAGGCTGATGGCGCAGAACAACCCCGTCGCGAGCCCCACGTCGCCGAAGTACTCACCGATCTTGTTCCGCTGGTCGACCAGGATGCCGATCACGAGCACAGCGAGGATGACCGCCGAGCCGATGCGGACGGGCTTGTCCGCCCTGGCGGCGATGCCGGGACGCACGGACCGGACCACCATGCCGAGTAGCACCGGAACGAGGACGACCGCGAATACCTCGACGACCTTCGCGAATTGCAGAGACACCGAGTCCTCACGGTCGTAGTACGCGATCGCGAGATTCGTGATGATCGGCAGCGTGAAGATCGCGATGATCGAGTTGATCGCGGTCAGCGTCACGTTGAGCGCGACATCGCCGTGGAAGAGATGGCTGAACAGATTGGCGCTCGTGCCTCCCGGCGAGGCCGCGAGCAGGAGCATACCGATGCCGAGCAGCGGCGGCAGGTCCAGCAGCACGACCAGCCCGAAGCACACCGCAGGCAGGACCAGCAGTTGACAGGCCAGCGCGATGACGACGGCGTGTGGATGCTGGCGCACCCGCCGGAAGTCGGCGACCGTCAACGACAGCCCGAGGCCGAACATGATGATGCCGAGGGCGACCGGAAGTCCGATGGTGGTGATGGGCGAGTCCATGGCGACACCCTAGAGGTGATGCCAGTCACATGGCTCGTCCTGCGCGCCCGGAGCCGTCACGACATGCCAGCCTCGATCTCGGGCATACGCTCGCGGAAGGCCGCGACCCGGTCACGGGTGCGCTGAGGCTCCCCCGCCGTCGCGAGATTGATGAATCCCTGGTCGCCGCGAGCCTGTCCCGCCTCGATGCGATCGGATGCCGCCGACATACGCTTCACCACAGCGTCAAGCACCGTCATCGGCCCCCACTCGCCATAGGCCTCGACCAGCAG
>JBBSSC010000294.1:0-3296 GCA_038242465.1 Propionibacteriales bacterium
CGACCACCCTTGACGACCTTGGCGACACGGTTGATCGTGACGACCGTCTCGATGTACTGCGACTTCTCGGCTCCGCGGTCGTTTCCACGACCCCGTCCGCCTCCGCCTCCGCGGCGCTGCTGCCCGCTCATGCGGCACTCCTCACGTTGTGAACGTTCTCAGTAGTGATGCTCATCAGAACTCCAGTCCGCCCTCGCGGGCGCCGTCGGCGAGAGCCGCGACGCGTCCGGCGTACTTGTTGCCCGCGCGGTCGAAGACAACCGTGCCGACGCCCGCAGCCTTGGCACGCTCGGCGACGAGTTCGCCGACGCGCTTGGCCTTGGCGGACTTGTCATCGCTCGAAGCGCGCAGGTCGGCTTCCATCGTCGACGCCGAGACGAGAGTGTGTCCCTCGAGATCGTCGACGATCTGGGCGACCATGTGCTTGCTGGAACGCGTCACGACGAGGCGCGGACGCTCTGCGGAGCCATGGATCTTCTTGCGACCACGGATCTGGCGACGCAGACGCGAAGCCGTACGACCCTTGGTGCTCTTGTTATGCCTGATCGAGATAGCCATGGACTACTTACCAGCCTTTCCGACCTTGCGGCGGACGTGCTCGCCGGAGTAACGAACACCCTTGCCCTTGTAAGGCTCGGGCTTGCGAATCTTGCGGATGTTCGCGGCAACCTCACCGACAGCCTGCTTGTCGATGCCGATGACCGAGAACGCCGTGGGCTTCTCGACGTTGAACGTGATGCCCTCGGGCGCCTTGACGACGACCGGGTGGCTGAAGCCGAGCGCGAATTCGAGCTCAGTCGGGCCCTTGGCCGCAACGCGGTAACCGACGCCGACGATCTCGAGCTTCTTCTCGTAGCCCTCGGTCACACCGACGACCATGTTGCTGATCAGGGTGCGGGAGAGACCGTGGAGGGCCTTGCTCCTGCGCTCGTCGTTGGGACGCTCTACCGACAGCGAACCGTCATCGTCCTTGCGGACCGTGATCGGCTCGGCAACGGTGTGTGCGAGCTCGCCCTTGGGGCCCTTGACCCGAATGTCCTGGCCTTCGATGGTGATCTCGACGCCCGAAGGAATCGCGACGGGGATCTTTCCAATGCGTGACATGTGTCAGACCCCCTCTACCAGACGTAGGCGAGGACTTCTCCGCCTACGCCCTTCTGGTTGGCCTGGCGGTCAGTGAGCAGACCCTGGCTGGTCGAGATGATGGCGACACCGAGTCCGCCGAGCACCTTGGGCAGTCCCGTGGACTTCGCGTAGACGCGCAGACCCGGCTTGCTGATGCGGCGGATACCGGCGATCGAACGCTCGCGGTGCGGGCCGTACTTGAGGGTGATGGTCAGCGTCTTGCTGACCTCGCCCTCAGCGGGCTCGGCGACGTCGATCGACGTGATGTAGCCCTCCTGCTTCAGGATCTCGGCGACGCCGGCCTTCAGCTTGGAGTAGGGCATGCTCACGCTGTCGTGGTATGCCTGATTGCCGTTACGAACACGCGTCAGCATGTCCGCGATCGGATCGGTCATTGTCATAAGTGTGTGTTTCCATTCCTGCCGCGGTTTCCGTTTCGTGATCGCGTCCCGGAGGACTTGACTGAGAAGGGACCTACGCCATTCAGAGGTGCTGATTGTTTAAGGAAGGTGTTACCAGGAGCTCTTGGTGATGCCCGGCAGCTCGCCGCGGTGTGCCATCTCGCGAAGGCAGATGCGGCAGAGACCGAACTTCTTGTAGACCGAGCGGGGCCGGCCACAACGCTGGCAACGGGTGTAACCGCGGACAGCGAACTTCGGCTTGCGCGCAGCCTTGACCTTCAGACCAGTCTTCGCCATGTCAGTTCTCCTTGTAGGGGAAGCCGAGCAGCTTGAGCAGCGCGCGCCCCTCGTCGTCGTTGGTCGCCGTGGTGACAACCGTGATGTCCATGCCGCGCGAGCGGTCGATCGTGTCCTGGTCGATCTCGTGGAACATGACCTGCTCGGTCAGACCGAATGTGGAGTTGCCACGGCCATCGAACTGCTTGGGGCTCAGACCACGGAAATCGCGGATGCGGGGCAGCGCGAGCGTCAGCAGACGATCGAGAAACTCCCACATGCGGTCGCCGCGCAGCGTGACGTGCGTGCCGATCGGCATGCCCTCACGCAGCTTGAACTGAGCGATCGACTTGCGCGCCTTGGTGACCTGCGGCTTCTGGCCGGTGATGGCCGTGAGGTCACGGATGGCACCTTCGATGAGCTTGCCGTCGCGGGCAGCCTCGCCGACGCCCATGTTGACGACGATCTGGGTCAGGCCGGGAACCTGCATGACGTTCGAGTACTCGAACTGCTCACGCAGGGCGGGGAGGATCTCCTCGCGGTAACGCGTCTTCAGGCGAGGTGCCGTGGCCGTAGTTTCAGTAGTTGTCTCAGTAGCCATGCTCAGATCTCCTTTCCGGTCTTCTTGGCGATACGAACGCTGCGCTGCGCAGAGTACGTCGACCCATCGGGACGGGTCTTGGTGACATCGTCGCGGCGGTAACCGACGCGAGTCGGCTCCTTGTCCGCGAGGAGCATCACGTTCGAGATGTGGATGGGGGCTTCGCTGGTGATGATGCCACCCGAACCCGCGCCACCGGCCTGTGAAGGCTTGGTGTGGCGCTTGATGCGGTTGACGCCTTCGACGATGACGCGGTTGTGCTCGGCCAGCACTTCGATGACCGAACCTGTGACGCCCTTGTCCTTGCCAGCGATGACCTTGACCTGGTCACCCTTGCGAATACTGACGGTGCCTTTGCGGGCCATGTCAGAGCACCTCCGGTGCGAGAGAGATGATGCGCATGAACT
This sequence comes from Propionibacteriales bacterium, assembly GCA_038242465.1. Classification (GTDB taxonomy): domain Bacteria; phylum Actinomycetota; class Actinomycetes; order Propionibacteriales; family Nocardioidaceae; genus Aeromicrobium. The sequence continues at coordinate 2,811 of JBBSSC010000294.1, forward strand.
TCTTGTCGCGAAGCTCACGCCCGACGGGACCGAAGATGCGCGTGCCGCGCGGGTCTCCGTCGGCCTTGAGGATCACGGCTGCGTTCTCGTCGAACTTGATGTACGAACCATCGGGACGACGGCGCTCCTTGACGGTGCGCACGATGACAGCCTTGACGATCTCCCCCTTCTTGACGTTTCCGCCGGGGATGGCGTCCTTGACGGTGGCGACGATCGTGTCGCCGATGCCGGCGTAACGCCGACCGGACCCGCCGAGCACCCGGATGCAAAGAATCTCCTTTGCACCGGTGTTGTCGGCGACTTTGAGTCGCGACTCCTGCTGGATCATCGGTCTCCTACTTCGACTTCTCGAGGATCTGCACGACGCGCCACCGCTTGGTGGCCGACAGGGGACGCGTCTCCATGATCTGGACACGGTCGCCGGTACCGGCGTCGTTGCCCTCGTCATGGGCCTTGAGCTTGATGTTGCGACGCAGGACCTTGCCG
>JBBSSC010000295.1:0-3281 GCA_038242465.1 Propionibacteriales bacterium
CTGACCTCCGACCAGCCGGTGTCGTCGACTGTCCGCATGGCCCCGACCGCAAATGACTACGCCTTCGCCGAGGCCATGCCCGCTCTCAGCGGACCGGCCGTCGTGCCGATCGACCTGGGCGCGCAGGCCGGCGGGCTGCCCCAGCTCGTCCTCAGCGCGCCCAACCGCGGTGCGTCCGTCGAGATCCAGGCGTACGCGAAGGACATGTCGGCCCTGGGGCCCGCGATGACCCAGACTCTGGCGGCCGGGACCACCACGGTCGTGCGGCCCGAGGTCGAGGGCGCCGCCTATCTCGTGCTGAGGCCTGTCGGCGAGGTCGTCGGTGCCGCCACATATGTCAAGGGCGACGGCATCAGCTCGCTGGCACTGACCGCGGCCCCCGTCACGGTCGCAGCCCCACAGGTCCGTCAGATCGACTGACCAGCCTCCTACCCCGCGAGGCTAGCGGGGGCGGGGATCCAGATCGTCGGGGGAGATGTGCCACACCTCGCCGAGCCGGTCGAGGATGATCGACCAGACGAGATCCTCGAGATCATCACGGGTAGGGCACCGCTGAACGATCGGGATGCGGAACAGCATGATTCGGTGCCCGTTGGGCAGGACTGACACGATGCTCAGCGGCACATCGTCGCTCCAGTCGTGGGGGAGCAGGGGTGCCTCCTCGACGACGACCTCGACCTCATCGGACTCGACCGCGAAGTGCGACTCCAGCGCGGCGAGGATATCGCCCACCAGCAGGTCGAATGCGGCCCGAGGCGAGCGATGGGCCGGGACGCTCTTGGGCGACAGAGGGCCGGGTAACGCCATGGGTCCACGGGGTCCGCGGCCGCGACGATCTCGCATGCGTCCGGGCCTGGGTCCGCTCACGACGCCCTGCCAGTGGGAGGCTCCGCCGCCATCTGTGGGCTGAGTCATGCGGTGAGCCTAACGCGCGCAGGCCCCGCACCCGGCTAGCCTCGCCACGTGGGAACAGTTCGACGATGCACGCGGTCCGCGTGCTCACAGACGGCAGTTGCGACGTTGACGTACGTCTACGCGGATCAGACCGCTGTCCTCGGCCCGTTGGCCACCTACGCCGAGCCCCACACATATGACCTCTGCGATGTCCATTCGCAACGGATGTCCGCCCCTCAGGGGTGGAATGTGCTCCGTCTGGCTCCCGACCCGGCAACTGCCGAGCGCAGCCATGACGACCTCCTCGCGCTGGCAGATGCGGTGCGCGAGGCCGGACGTCCTCCGGCGCCCGCGCCCGACGGTCCACCGACCCTTCGACTCGTAAGGCCCGACCAGTGATCGATCCCCGCCTCGAGCAGGTGGTCAAGGCGTACGACGTGCGCGGCCGCTCGCCCGAACAGCTCGACCCTGCCCTGACCCGTGTGCTCGGCGAAGCCTTCGCCGTCGAGACGGGTGTCGACCGACATAACTTCGAGGGTGGTGGCACCGTCGTCATCGGCCACGACATGCGCGACACCTCGCCCGAGCTCGTGCAGGCCTTCTCCGATGGCGTCCGCGCTCAAGGTGGACACGTCATCGCCATCGGTCTGGCCTCGACAGACCTGCTCTACTTCGCCTCGGGAGATCTCGACCTGCCCGGCGCGATGATCACCGCGAGCCACAATCCGGCCGAGTACAACGGCATCAAGTTGTGCCGCGCGGGCGCCAAGCCGATCGGCTACGACACGGGCCTGTCGGTGATCGCCGAGCACGCCACAGAGCTCCTGAAACGTACCGAGCTGCCCGAGCCGACAGGCTCCTACAAGGAGCTCGACGCCCTGAGCCGGTATGCGGCCTATCTGCACGAGATCGTGCCCGTGCCCGCTGGACGGCGTCTCACGGTCGTGGCCGATGCTGGCAACGGCATGGCCGGGCACACCGTCCCGTCGGTGTTCGCTTCGCTCAACGTCGACCTGACGCCGATGTACTTCGAGCTCGACGGAACCTTCCCGAATCACGATGCCAATCCGCTCGACCACTCGACCCTGGTCGATCTGCAGGCCAAGGTCCGCGAGATCAGCGCCGATATCGGGCTCGCCTTCGATGGCGACGCCGATCGCTGCTTCGTCGTCGACGAGACCGGCGCGGTCGTTTCACCCTCGGCGATCACGGCGTTGATCGCCCACCGCGCGCTGATCACGACTCCCGGCGCGACGATCCTGCACAACGTCATCACGTCCAAGGCCGTGCCCGAGATCATCGTCGAGAACGGCGGCACCGCGGTCCGTACGCCGGTTGGTCACTCCCTGATCAAGGCCGAGATGGCCCGCACCGGTGCGGTCTTCGGTGGTGAGCACTCGGGGCACTTTTACTTCAAGGACTTCTTCCTGGCTGACTCCGGGATGATCGCAGCGCTGCATGTCATGGCCGCTCTGGCCGAGACCGACGGCACGGTGTCCGAGCTCATGGCGCAGTACGAGCGCTATGTCTCGTCGGGCGAGATCAACAGCACCGTCGCGGACGGCCCGGCGATCCTGGCCGCGCTTGCTGAGACCTACGCCGACCTCCCGCAGGACACGATGGATGGCCTGACCATCACGGGTGACACATGGTGGTTCAACGTCCGCGCATCCAACACCGAGCCGCTGCTGCGTCTCAATGTGGAGGGCGATGACGAGCCGACCATGGCGAAGGTACGCGATGACGTCCTGGCCGTCATCCGTCGATAGGCTGATCACATGAACCTCGACCCGGCCCTCCTCGAGATCCTCGTCTGCCCGCAGTGTCGTGCGACGCTCTTCGTCGACGAAGAGGCCAGCGAGCTCGTGTGCAATGCCTGCGCGCTGGCCTATCCCGTCCGCCGTGACCTCCCGGTGATGCTGGTCGACGAGGCCCGCCCGGTCCGCTGAACCCCGCACCCAGCGGGCCCTTCGATTCGGCTGGAATCAGGGTGCGCCGGTAGGATGGCGACCATGGATTACAACGTCGCAGACCTCTCCCTCGCGGAGTACGGTCGCAAGGAGATCACCCTCGCCGAGCACGAGATGCCCGGCCTCGTGGCCATGCGTGAGCGCTACGGCAAGAGCAAGCCGCTCGCCGGCGCCCGCATCGCGGGATCACTGCACATGACGATCCAGACCGCCGTCCTCATCGAGACGCTCACCGCGCTCGGTGCCGACGTCCGCTGGGCGACGTGCAACATCTTCTCGACCCAGAACCACGCAGCCGCGGCGGTCGTCGTCGGCACCGACGGCACGGTCGACGCACCGGCCGGCACGCCGGTCTTCGCCTGGAAGGGCGAGAGCCTCGCGGAGTACTGGGATGAGGCCGAGAAGGTCTTCGACTTC
>JBBSSC010000296.1:0-3281 GCA_038242465.1 Propionibacteriales bacterium
CACGCCGCGGGTGTGCAAGACCCGTGACTCATCGTTCCATCCGCGGCTATTCGCGGAAAGCCCTACGACGAGCACGCCGACGATGGAGACAAGGCACACGAGCAGAAAAATTGCACCAGACCACACCAGTTGACGACGACGCCGGAGCAACTCGTAGTGGAAACCAGGTCCCGGGTCGGGAGGCGTCATTTTCACGGTCCCAACTCTAGGCGCCGACTCAATCGATAGGATTACGGCATGATCCGACAGCGGCTGGCCCGCGGCATCACCCGCCTGATCGGTTACCGCATGGTGGGCGAGGTCCCCCAGTCCGGCATTCTGGTCGGGGCGCCCCACACCTCGAACTGGGACTTCGCCACGATGCTGCTCGTGATGTGGAACGACGGCGCCCATCCTCGTGTTCTCGTCAAGAAGCAGCTCTTCAAGGGCCCCCTCGGCTCGCTCATCAAGGCCTTCGGCGGAGTGCCGCTCGACCGGGACAATGCCGGCAGCGTCGTGCGCGACCTGGTGGCTGAAGCCGGCACCGGCGAGCCGTTCCGACTGATCCTCGCGGCCGAGGGCACTCGCTCGAAGGGCGAGTTCTGGAAGTCTGGATTCTTGCGTCTCTCGAAGGAGACCGGGCTGCCGATCACACTGGCGTTCTACGAACCGCAGACCAAGACGATGGGCTTCGGCCCCACGTTCCACGCCAGCGACGATGTCAGCGCAGACATGGACATCGTCCGCGCGTTCTACGCCGACAAACACGGCATCCGTCCCAAGAACGCGACTCCCCCGCGCCTGCGCGAAGAAGCCTGACCCCCGACCCCGACCCCAGCCTCAACCGGGCCCGATTTGCGGGATGCTGCACCGGATCGCGTCCGCGAAACCGTGCAGGAATCCGCAAATCTGGTCAGGTTGCGGGGACGAGGGTGTCGATGACTAGGCGGGTCCACTCCAGCAGCTCTCGGCCCACCAGCGGGGTTCCGCCGATTGGGGCTGTCTTGGGCCTGGGGATCAGGGCTATCTCAGCGGCGACCTTGTAGGTGCTGCGGGGGTAGACGCGCTGCAGACGCATCTGCGCAGAGTCGGGCAGCTTGAGTGGTGCGAAGCGGACGTTGGGGCCGGCCGCCGTGACCTCGGTGAGTCCGGCCTCGCGCACGCGAACGCGCAGGCGTGCGACTTCAAGCAGGACGTCGACGGCCTCGGGCGGCTCCCCGTAGCGGTCGACCAGCTCGCCGCGAATCTCGTCGACGTCGACGAGGACACGGACGTCCGCGAGACGTTTGTACATCTCGAGCCGGAGTCGTTCGCTGCCCACATAGTCGTGCGGCAGGTGCGCCTCGATCGGCAGCTCGATCTTGACCTCGCGCTCGGGTTCGGCATCGCCACGGAACTCCGCGACGGCCTCGCCGACGAGCCGGACGTACAGATCGAAGCCGACGTCGGCGATGTGGCCCGACTGCTCGCCGCCGAGCAGGTTTCCGGCACCCCGGATCTCCAGATCCTTCATGGCCACGGCCATGCCGCCGCCGAGCTCGGAGTGCTGCGCGATCGTCGCGAGACGGTCATGCGCGGTCTCGGTCAGGGGCTTCTCGGGCGGATACAGGAAGTACGCGTAGGCCCGCTCGCGCGAACGGCCGACGCGTCCGCGCAACTGGTGAAGCTGCGACAGGCCGAGGGTGTCGGCGCGCTCGATGATCCTGGTGTTGGCATTGGAGACAGCCAGGCCGGACTCGACACTCGTGGTGCAGACCAAGACGTCGTAGCGCTTCTCCCAAAAGTCGACCATGACCTCTTCGAGCTGGTGCTCACCCATCTGCCCGTGGGCCGCGGCGACGCGTGCCTCGGGCACGAGCTCCTTGATCCTGGCGACGGCCTTGTCGATCGACTGAACCCGGTGGTGGATGAAGAAGGCCTGGCCTTCGCGCAGCAGCTCACGGCGGATCGCGGCGATGACCTGACGATCCTCGTAGGGCCCGACGAACGACAGGACGGGATGACGCTCCTCGGGCGGCGTCGCGATCGTCGACATCTCGCGGATGCCCGTGATCGCCATCTCGAGGGTTCTGGGGATGGGCGTCGCGGACATCGACAGGACGTCGACCGCCGCGCGCAGCATCTTCATGGCCTCTTTGTGCTCGACACCGAAGCGCTGCTCCTCATCGACGATGACGAGACCGAGGTCTTTGATACGGACGCCCGGCTGCAGGAGTCGGTGCGTGCCGATGACCATGTCGATCGAGCCGTCGGCCAGCCCCGCGAGGGTCTCCTTCGACTCCTTCTCGGTCTGGAACCGCGACAACGGCTTCATGACGACCGGGAACTGTCCGAACCGCTCGGCGAACGTCGCGTAGTGCTGCTGCACCAGCAGCGTCGTCGGGACGAGCAGGATGACCTGCTTGCCGTCCTGGATCGCCTTGAACGCCGCGCGCACCGCAATCTCGGTCTTGCCGTAGCCGACGTCGCCGCACACCAGGCGATCCATCGGCACGGTGCGCTCCATATCGCGCTTGACCTCGTCGATCGTGATCATCTGGTCGGGCGTCTCGACGAATGCGAAGGCGTCCTCGAGTTCGGCCTGCCAGGGTGTGTCAGGGCCGAAGGCATGACCCTTCGTCGCCTGCCGCGCGGCGTACAGCTTGATCAGCTCGCCGGCGATCTGGCGGACGGCCTTGCGAGCCTTGTTCTTGCGGTTGGTCCAGTCGGCCCCGCCCAGGCGGTCGAGCGTGGGCGACTCGCCACCGACGTAGCGGCTGATCTGGTCGAGCTGGTCCATCGGGACGAATAACCGATCGGCGGGCTGACCACGTTTGGACGGCGCGTACTCGATCACGAGATACTCGCGAGCCGCGCCCTGCACGACGCGCTGCATCAGCTCGACGTACTTGCCGAGGCCGTGCTGCTCGTGCACCACGAAGTCGCCGGTCTTGAGCTCGAGCGGGTCGACCTGCTTGCGGCGGCGCGTCGGCATCTTGCGCTCGGACCGGTCGGCGGCCCGCTGGCCCACGAGATCGTCGTAGGTCATGACAGCGAGCTTCAGTGGCATCGAGACGAAGCCCTGCTTGAGCTCGCCGATGCTGATCTGCACGACGCCCGGGGATGGGACTGTGACCTCGTCGTCGATCGCGGCCGGCACCCCCGCATCCGTCAGCCACTCGACGGTGCGCTGCGCCTGCCCGTGCGCCGGTGCGACGAAGACGACGCGCATGTCGGTGTCGATCCAACGCCGGATGTCGGTCAGCGCGGCAGCTGTGTCGCCTCGGTAGGCCGCTGCTGGCTCCATGTCGACGGCTCGCCAG
>JBBSSC010000297.1:0-3277 GCA_038242465.1 Propionibacteriales bacterium
GACCTGCTTGGCGAGGATATCGAACTCGCGACCCGACTCCAGATCCTTGACCTTCGCCCCGACGACCCGGTCGCCGTCGCGCACCAGGCCGATCACGCGAGTGCGGCTCGCGACGTGCGCGCCATATGCCGCTGCGGTGCGCGACAGGAACATCGTGTGTCTGGCGTCGTCGACTTGGCCGTCGTAGTAGTGCAGGGCTCCGACGAGCGCATCCTTCTTGAGCGCCGGCATGATCCGGCGAGCACCGCGTCGGGTGAGGTGACGGTGGTGGGGTACGCCGCGTGACCGGCCCGACACCAACGCCATCGAGTCGTATAGCGCGACACCCGCGCCGGCATAGAAACGCTCCCACACGCGATGCTTGAGCGGGTAGAGGAACGGCACAGGGTGGACGAGGTGCGGCGCGAGACGGTCGAGCAACAGGCTCCGCTCCCCCAGCGCCTCGGCTACGAGCCGGAAGTCCAGCATCTCCAGATATCGCAGACCGCCGTGGATCAGCTTGCTCGAGCGGCTCGATGTACCGGACGCGAAGTCGCGCGCCTCGACCAGCCCAACGCTCAGGCCGCGTGTCGCGGCGTCGAGCGCGGCACCGCCACCGACGACGCCACCGCCGATTACGAGGATGTCGAGCGGTGTCGACTCCATGGCATCGAGTGCGGCTTGGCGGTTCTCGGGCGAAAGGGCGACAGAACGCATGGCCCCAGTCAAGCAGCCGAGCGGCAAGAGGGCTAACCGCTCGCTCAGGATGAATGGTTCAGTCGACGTCGACCCAGTCGAGAGAGCGCTCGACGGCCTTCTTCCACTGGGTGTGCCCGGCATCGCGCGCTTCGGGCGTCGAGGCCGGCTCCCAGCGCTTCGACTCGTTCCAGTTTGCGACGAGCTCGTCGGTGCTGGCCCAGAAGCCGACCGCGAGCCCCGCTGCGTATGCCGCTCCTAGCGCCGTGGTCTCGGCGACGACGGGACGACTGACCGGAACGCCCAGGATGTCGGCCTGGATCTGCATGCACAGCTCATTCGCGGTCACGCCACCGTCGACGCGCAGGATCTGCAGGTCAAGACCTGCATCGGCCACCATCGCGTCGACGACGTCTTTGCTCTGGTAGCAGATCGCCTCCAGGGCGGCGCGGGCGATGTGGGCGACCGTGTTGTAGCGCGAGAGCCCGACGATGACGCCGCGGGCATCCGAGCGCCAGTACGGCGCGAACAGCCCGGAGAAAGCGGGCACGAAGTACACGCCGCCGTTGTCGTCGACGCTGGCGGCGAGCCCCTCGGTCTCGGCAGCGGCCTTGATGATCCCGAGCTGGTCGCGCAACCATTGGATCGCCGATCCGGTCACCGCGATCGAGCCCTCGAGCGCGTAGACGGGCGGCGAGTCGCCGAACTTGTACGCCAGCGTCGTCAGCAGGCCGTTGCTCGAGCGCACGATCTCGGTGCCGGTGTTAAGGACCAGGAAGTTGCCCGTGCCGTAGGTGTTCTTGAGCTCGCCGGGCTCGAAGCACACCTGCCCGACGAGGGCCGCGTGCTGATCGCCGAGATCGCCTGCGATCGCGACCTCCCCGCCGAACGGACCATGCGCATCGGTCTGGCCGTAGACCTCCGACGATGAGCGGATCTCAGGCAGCATCGCGGCCGGGATGTCGAATACCGCCAGCAGCTCGTCGTCCCAGGCCAACTTCTCCAGATCCATCAGCATCGTCCGGCTCGCATTGGTCACGTCGGTCATGTGCAGTCCGCCGTCGGGACCACCCGTCAGCCACCAGATGAGCCAGGAATCGGTGTTGCCGAAGATCGCGTGCCCCGCCTCAGCGTCCGCGCGGACACCCTCGACGTTCTCGAGGATCCAGCGGATCTTGCCTCCGGAGAAGTACGGTGCCGGTGGCAGCCCAGCCCGCTCGCGGATCAGGTCGCCGTGGCCGTCGCGTTCGAGCGCGGAGGCGATCTTGTCGGTGCGCGTGTCCTGCCACACGATCGCGTTGTAGTACGGCTCGCCCGTGCGTCGATCCCACACGACGGTGGTCTCGCGCTGATTCGTAATGCCGATCGCGGCGAGATCCGTGTGTGTGATGCCGGCGCGGCCCAGCGCGCCCTCGACGACGTCCTGCGTCGCCTCCCAGATCTCGTGCGGATCATGCTCGACCCACCCTGCCTGGGGCAGGATCTGCTCGTGCTCTAGCTGGTGCCGAGCGATCTCGTGCCCATCGTGGTCGAAGATCATGAACCGTGTGCTCGTCGTGCCCTGGTCGATCGCGCCGACATACTTCGCCATGCCCAGACCCTATCCGTACGCTCAGGGCATGCGCCTCATCCTGATCCGCCACGGACAGACCCCCGCCAATGTCGACGGGATCCTCGAATCCACAGTTCCCGGACCTGGACTCACTGAGCTCGGCCAGACCCAGGCCGAAGAGCTGGTGGACGCGATAGCCCATGAACCGATCGACGCGCTGTACATCTCCACAATGGTGCGCACGCACCTGACCGCAGCTCCACTGGCAAAGGCTCGTGGCCTTGATCCGGTCGAGCGTGCCGGAGTGCGCGAAATCTCCGCGGGCGATGTGGAGGGCAATGCCGATGACGCATCGGTGCACCAGTACGTCAGCACGCTGCTGTCGTGGTGCGGACGCGATCTCGATGTCCGCATGCCAGGCGCCGAGAATGGCCACGAGGTGCTGGGGCGGTTCGACGAGGTCGTCCGTGAGATCGAGTCCCAGGGCCATGAAAGGGCTGCGATCGTCTCGCACGGTGCGATGATCCGCGCGTGGTGCGCGGCCCGCGCCGAGGACGTCGACCTCGACTTCGTCCGCAGGCACTACGTCGTCAACACCGGCGTCGTCGTGCTCAACGGCTCGATGAGCACAGGCTGGGAGGTCGAGTCGTGGCTCGGCGAGAGCATCAGCGAGGCTGCCGCCCGCGGCGTCGCGTCCGACCACAGCCCGGCCTCGGAGCCCCTCAGCCGCTGATGTCGGGGCCGACGGGAAAATCTGGGTTTACCCGGTTCGACTGAAAAATCTGGGTTCGTCCGCAATAGAGCGGACGAACCCAGATTTTCTCGTCGAACCACACTGGGCCGGGGCGTCAGGCTCCCGGCATCTCGCCGTGGATGTTGGCGTGGGGCACCGTCGGGATCGTACCGAGGCGGCCCTTCTGGAAGTCCTCGAACGCCTGCGCAACCTCGGCCTTGGTGTTCATCACAAACGGCCCTGCCCACGCGATCGGCTCGCGGATGGGCAGACCGCCAAGCAGGGCTACCTCGAGCGCAGGATGCTTGGCGTCCTGC
>JBBSSC010000298.1:0-3255 GCA_038242465.1 Propionibacteriales bacterium
AGCGCCGAGGTCGACGTGGACTTGCCGACGCCGGGCGATCCCGTGATGCCGACGATGTGAGCACATCCGACGAGCGGGGTCAGCGCGGCGCTGACCTCCCGCAGGGAGGGCGAACGATCCTCGACCAACGAGATCAGCCGCGCCACGGCCCGGGGCTCAGCGGCCTGAGCTCGTCGTACGAGCTCGGCCACGGTGGGGGCGGTGGCGCGGCTATCTCTTGTCATCAGTGGGAGATGTACTGGTGCAGAACTACTTCTTGGGGACGCGAATAATCAGCGCATCGCCCTGACCGCCACCGCCACACAGCGCCGCGGCACCGATGCCACCGCCACGACGTCCGAGCTCGAGCGCGAGGTGCAGCACGATGCGGGCACCTGAGGCGCCGATCGGGTGGCCCAGTGCGATGGCGCCGCCGTTGACGTTGACGATGTCCTCGCTGATGCCGAGCTCCGCGGTGCTCGCGATGCCGACGGCCGCGAAGGCCTCGTTGAGCTCGACGAGGTCGAGATCGGCGGCCGTGATGCCTTCCTTGTCCAGCGCGTTCTTGATCGCGTTGGCGGGCTGACTCTGCAGGCTCGAGTCGGGACCCGCGACGACGCCGGCGGCACCGATCTCGGCGATCCACGACAGGCCAAGCTCTTCGGCCTTGGCCTTGCTCATGACGACGACGACTGCCGCGCCATCGGAGATCTGGCTGGCCGAACCGGCCGTGATGGTGCCGTCCTTCGCGAAGGCCGGACGCAGCTTGCCCAGCGATTCGGCCGTGGTGTCGCCGCGCACACCCTCGTCGGCCGAGATCACGATCGGATCGCCCTTGCGGGTCGGGATCTCGACGGGCACGATCTCCTCGTCGAAGAGGCCATTCTTCTGAGCCGTCGCGGCGAGCTGGTGCGACCGGGCGCTGAACGCGTCCTGCTCCTCGCGGGTGAAGTTCTGGACGTCCTTGTTGATCTGCTCGGTCAGTCCGCCCATGGCCTGATCGGTCAGCGCATCCCACAGACCGTCGTACGCCATGTGGTCGGTCAGCTTGGTGTCGCCGTACTTGGTGCCCTCACGCGAACCGGCGAGGAAGTGCGGCGCCTGGGTCATCGACTCCTGGCCGCCCGCGACGATGATCTCGTGCTCGCCGGCGCGGATGAGCTGATCGGCCAACGCGATCGCGTTGATGCCCGACAGGCAGACCTTGTTGATGCCGATCGACGGCGTGCTGAGCGGGATGCCGCCCTTGAACGCTGCCTGCCGAGCGGGCATCTGCCCTGCGCCTGCGGTCAGGACCTGGCCCATGATGACGTAGTCGACCTGGTCGCCGGTGATACCGGCCTTCTCCAGAGCACCCTTGATGGCCAGCCCGCCGAGATCGGAGCCAGACAGGGTCTTGAGACCGCCGAGCAGGCGGCCGATCGGAGTACGCGCGCCGGCGACGATGACGGACTGGGTCATGAGAGATGCTCCTTCGAGGACAATGTGGAAGTACAAAGTCGGTGACCTCCACTTTACTCAGAGGTAACCTCCCGGCGTCGCAGGTGTGCGGTGGATCACTCTTCACCACTCGGGCGCGTGCCTTAACCTCGTGTGCATGACGACCCCGCTGGTTCCCGCCCACCTGCTCCTGACGATCGACCATGTCGGCATTGCCGTTCCCGATCTCGACGATGCCCTCGAGTTCTACGCCAACACCTTCGGCCTCCACTCGGTCCACGAGGAGGTCAACGAAGAGCAGGGCGTCCGCGAGGCGATGCTCGCGGTCGGCGATTCCGACACCCGCATCCAGCTGCTCGCGCCGCTCAGCGAAGAGTCGACGATCGCGAAGTTCATCGCCCGCAACGGCCAGGGCATTCAGCAGCTCGCCTACCGAGTCGCCGACATCGAGGCCGTCTCGGCGATCCTTCGCGAGCGCGGCGTCCGGCTGCTGTACGACGCTCCCAAGCGCGGAACATCCGACTCGCGTGTCAACTTCGTGCATCCCAAGGATGCCGGCGGCGTTCTGGTCGAGCTGGTCGAGCCGGCCAAGGATCCCGCGCACTGAGTTTCTGGCACTGAGTTCTGGATCACACCCATGATTGAGTGACTCCTCAGGTTACGAGTCGATAACATCGCCGGACTACCAACTGGAGGTTTCACCCGTGCAGCAGATCCTCGATGCCATCCTCGCTGGCGACACCGCCCCTGAGGAATTCGGTTCCATCGCCCTACCTGAGACCTACAAGGGCATCACGGTCCACAAGGACGAAGTAGAGATGTTCGCTGGGCTCGCCAGCCGCGACAAGGATCCCCGCAAGAGCCTGCACCTCGACGATGTGCCGATCCCTGAGCTCGCTCCGGGTGAGGCGCTCGTCGCAGTCATGGCCAGCGCGATCAACTACAACACCGTGTGGACCTCGATCTTCGAGCCCGTCTCGACGTTCAGCTTCCTCGAGCGGTACGGCCGCCTGAGCGAGTACACCAAGCGCCACGATCTGCCTTACCACGTCGTCGGCTCCGATCTGTCCGGCGTCGTCCTGCGCGTGGGCCCCGGTGTCAACAAGTGGGCACCCGGCCGCGAGGTCGTTGCCCATTGCCTGTCTGTCGAGCTCGAGAGCCCCGACGGACACAACGACACGATGATGGATCCCGAGCAGCGCATCTGGGGCTTCGAGACCAACTTCGGCGGCCTCGCGCAGCTCGCGATCGTCAAGGCCAATCAGCTCATGCCCAAGCCCGAGCACCTGACGTGGGAAGAAGCCGCAAGCCCCGGCCTGGTCAACTCGACGGCATACCGCCAGCTCGTGTCGACCAACGGCGCCAACATGAAGCAGGGCGACACGGTCCTCATCTGGGGCGCCTCGGGCGGTCTCGGCTCGTACGCGACGCAGTTCGCACTCAATGGCGGCGCCACGCCGGTGTGCGTCGTCTCCTCACCCGAGAAGGCCGCGATCGTCCGCAAGATGGGCGCCGAGCTGGTCATCGACCGCTCCGCCGAGGCCTACAAGTTCTGGAAGGACGAGCACAACCAGGACCCGCGCGAGTGGCAGCGGCTCGGCAAGAAGATCCGTGAGCTCACCGGAGGCGAGGACGTCGACATCGTCTTCGAGCACCCCGGCCGGGAGACCTTCGGCGCCAGCGTCTACGTCGCCAAGAAGGGCGGCACGATCGTCACCTGCGCCTCCACCAGCGGCTTCATGCATCAGTACGACAACCGCTACCTCTGGATGAACCTCAAGCGGATCGTGGGCTCGCACTTCGCCAACTACAAGGAGGCGTGGGAGGCCAACCGGC
>JBBSSC010000299.1:0-3233 GCA_038242465.1 Propionibacteriales bacterium
AATGGAACGTCTCGGCTGGGTGTTCATCGTCGTAACCGCTGCACAACTAGCACGACCGCGCGAGATCGTCCTGCGGGCGCGTGCCCCTTTGCTCGAGCGCCAAGAATGGGCCCCGATCCCGCGATTCGATGACGAGTGGTGCTCGTTGTTCGAGGCGTCCACGAAGGATTGACGCGGCTCAAAATAGTGCGCGTCTGCACCTGTTGGGACGTCCACGATGTGCAGTCACGCACGAATTCGAGCAGGCACGGTGCAGAATCGCACTATTTTTCGTCCGGGGTGGCAGGCACGGCTAGGCCCGGTCGTACGTTGCAATGTCGTAGGTGTCGAACGTGTCACGCGATGTCTCGCGCCACGCCGACCAATCGACGTCGGGGAACCAGGCATCACCTTCGGGAGACAGGTGGACGTGAGTCACGACCATGCGGTCGACGACACCAGCCTCGATCGCGGCCGCGTAGACCTGGGCGCCGCCGATCAGGAAGACCTCGTCATCGATGTCGGCAGCCCGGGCCAGCGCCTCGTCCAAGTCGGCCGCCACCTCAACTCCTTCAGCCGTCCAGGACCGATTGCGAGTCAAGACGATCGACGTGCGTCCGGGCAGCGGGCGACCGATCGACTCGTATGTCGTACGCCCCATGATCATGGGGTGGCCCATCGTGAGGGCCTTGAACTGCACCTGATCGCCCGTGCGCGGCCAGGGCATGTCACCGTCGGCGCCGATGACCCCATTCTCCCCGATCGCTACGACAACCGTGACCGTCGTCACTGCGCTGATTCCATTCGGCTTCGACTCATATTGCAATCGGCGCCTTGATGCCGGGGTGCGGGTCGTAGCCCGAGACCTTGATCGAGTCGAGCGTGAAGTCGTCGATCGACGTAATCGACGGATCGAGCCACAGTTCGGGCAGCGCCCGCGGCTCGCGCGTCAGCTGCTCACGGGCCTGGTCGAGGTGGTTGACGTAGAGGTGCGCATCGCCGATCGTGTGGACGAAGTCGCCGACCTCGAGCCCCGCGACCTGGGCGACCATGTGAGTCAGCAACGCATACGACGCGATGTTGAACGGGACGCCCAGGAACACATCGGCCGAGCGCTGGTACATCTGGCACGACAGCTTCGCCACCCCATCTGGATCTGTGGCGACGTAGAACTGGAAGAACGCGTGGCACGGCATGAGCGCCATCGCATCGAGATCCGCGACGTTCCAGGCGCTAACGATGTGGCGACGAGAGTCTGGGTTGGTCTTGATCTGCTCGATGACCTGCGCGAGCTGGTCGATGTGCTCGCCGTTCGGCGCGGGCCACGAACGCCACTGATAGCCGTAGACGGGGCCGAGATCGCCGTTCGCATCGGCCCACTCGTCCCAGATCGAGACACCGTTCTCACGCAGGTAGCCCGTGTTGGTGTCGCCCTTGATGAACCACAAAAGCTCGGCGATGACAGACTTGACGTGCACCTTCTTGGTCGTCACCAACGGGAAGCCGTCAGCGAGTGGGAAGCGCATCTGGTGACCGAAGACGCTGAGCGTTCCAGTGCCCGTCCGATCGCCCTTGGCGACCCCTTCATCGAGGATTCTTTGGACGAGATCGAGGTAGGCCCGCATGCGCCCCACATTACAGCGCGAGCGCTGTGCCAAACTCTCCCCATGCCACGTGTCGAGTACGACGCCTCCGCCACAGAGGTTCGTCATTTCGTCCTCCTGCAGATGGCTCTGACGGCCGCGTTCTACGTTCTATTGTTCTTCGTGCTCGGCGGGATAGATGCCGATTTCCCACCCGCCTGGCTGGCTGTCGCGCTGGTCGTGCTGGTTGGCATCGGCGGTTTCCTGGCCAACCGGGTCTGGCTGACCGGCACCCCGCTGCCGGCCGACGCCGAGCCCGAGCTCGTCCGCAGGGATGCGATCGGGATCTTCGCCGGCCAGACGGTCCGCAAGCTGATGTTCTGCGAGGCGCCCTTGCTGATCGCGGTGATCATCGCCTTCGTCACCAACTACGGCGGGTGGCCATTCGTGATCGCCGGATTCCCGGGGCTTCTCGTCCTGGCGTGGGAAGTCTGGCCAACCCTGCGCAACACGTCCAAATGCGCCGCGATGCTCGACTCGCAGGGCGCCGACTCGCAGCTCGTCGAGAGCTTCCTGCCATGAGTGCCGATGTCAGTGCGCGCCTGGCGTGGCCTGACGATGCAGCGTCGATCGTCCGCATCCAGCTCGAGACCTGGCGAGCCGCCTACGCCGATCTCATCCCAGCCGAGGAGCTCGCGGCCCTCGATCCAGCCGCACTCGCCGAGCGATGGGCAGCCACGATCAGGACCCCGAAGGATGCTCGCATGCGGGTTCTGGTCGCGCTCGAGCGCGCCGATGTGCGCGGCTTCGCACTCGTCCATCCCTCGTACGATCCCGACAGCGACCAGATCAGCGATGGCGAGGTCGGCGAGTTCGTGATCGACTCCGCGCACCAGCGCGCCGGACACGGATCGCGCCTGCTGCAGGCCGCCGTCGACACGCTCGTGGCCGACAAGTTCACGCGGGCCGTGTGGTGGATCGGCTCGTCCGACGACGCCTTGCGCGCCTTCGTGACCGAATCGGGCTGGGCGCCCGACGGCGCACACCGCGAGCTGGGGTCCGAGACCGGCTCCACGGTCAAGCAGGTGCGCCTCCACACCAGCCTGGCATGACGACGACCGATCGTTCGATCATCGTCGACTCGATTGGAGTCGGTCTCGCGACGGGTGCGTACGGCGTCTCCTTCGGCGCGATTTCGACGTCGTCGGGACTCAGCGTGCTCCAGACCTGCGTGATGTCACTTCTGGTGTTCACGGGTGCGTCGCAGTTCGCATTCATCGGCATCGTGGTGTCTGGCGGCAATCCGATCACAGGTGCTCTGACATCCGTCCTGCTCGGCAGCCGAAATCTGTTCTACGGACTGAGCATCGCTCGTCTGCTCGACCTCTCGCCGGCCCGTCGACTCGCATCGGCCCACCTTGTGATCGACGAGTCCACCGCGATGACCGTCACGCGCACCTCGACGCGTCAGGCACGACTGGGCTTCTACTGGACCGGGTTGTCGATCTTCATCCTGTGGAACCTCACGACCTTCGTCGGGGCCCTGGCGGGTCATGCCATCGGCGATCCGCGCACGTATGGGCTCGATGCCGCGGTTGGCGCGGCCTTCTTGGGCCTCCTGTGGCCCAGGCTCACGTCATGGCACACGCGGATCGTCGCGCTGTTCGCTGC
>JBBSSC010000300.1:0-3225 GCA_038242465.1 Propionibacteriales bacterium
GACGCACGCTCCGACCAATCTGGAGGAGAAGGCGATCTCGCTGATCGGCCAGCCCCTCTACGAAGCGTTCATCAAGGGGTACACCGCCAAGCAGTGGCAGACCGATCCGCGTGAGCTCGGCACCGACATCATCAGCCGCCTCCCGGTTCGCTACACCTACAACAACCGGTACTTCTCCGACACCTACGAGGGTCTGCCGGTCGACGGTTACACCGCGTGGCTCCAGCGGATGGCCGATCATCCCAACATCACCGTGACGCTCGAAGCCGACTTCTTCGATGAGTCGCAGCCGTGGAACCAGAAGGCGACGGTCGGCCAGATCCCCATCGTCTACACGGGGCCCGTCGACCGATACTTCGACGGCGCACACGGCGATTTGTCGTGGCGCACGCTCGACTTCGAGACCGAGGTGCTGCCGATCGGCGACTTCCAGGGCACCCCCGTCATGAACTACGCCGACACCGAAATCCGGCACACGCGGGTCCACGAGTTCCGGCACTTCCACCCCGAGCGCGACTACCCGACGGACAAGACCGTCATCATGCGCGAGTACTCCCGCGCGGCAGGTCTCGCCGACGAGCCGTATTACCCCATCAACACCCCAGCCGATCGGGAGCGACTCACGGCGTACCGTGAGCTCGCGAAGGGCCAGAGCGATGTCCTTTTCGGCGGACGCCTCGGCACGTATCAGTACCTCGACATGCACATGGCAATCGGCTCGGCGCTCGCCATGTTCGACAACAAGCTCGCGCCACACTTCGCCCAAGGCACTGCACTCAAAGAGTCTGGACTCAACGGTTCTGGCTTCGCGGATCATGGCCTCTGAGGCTCGCGTGGGCGCCGTCCAGCGCCTCCGGATCTGGGGCATCGGGCGCCTTCGTCGCTCGCGGTTCCTGCCATCTGGCATGCCCGACAAACTGACCGACGAGGCACGACTCGCGCGGGGCTTAGAGCAGCGCGTCATGCTCTACTTCCCGACGACGCTCGACAGCCTTTACCAGGTGCGGCCCTGGTATCACGCGCTCAAGGCGCTCGACGAGATCCATCCAGTCGTCGTGGTGTTTAAGGACTCCCGCACGGCTCGCGTGGTGCGCGACGAGACGGGGCTCGATTGCGTGACGCTGGCGCGTTACGGACAGCTCGACGAGATCCTGTCGATGTCCGACGTCAAGCTCGCGCTGTACGTCAATCACGATCCGATCAACTTCGAGAGCCTGCGCTTCACGTCGATCGTGCACGTCTACATCGGCCACGGCGACAGCGACAAGGGCGTTTCGGTGTCCAACCAGGTCAAGGCATATGACCTGTGCTTCCTGGCCGGCCAGGCCGCGCTCGACCGGACCACGAGCGCCGTGATGCTGTACGACGCGCCGGCTCACAGCGTCCTGATCGGCCAGCCGCAGCTCGACGGTGCTCCGGCTGTCACCGCACAGCCCGATCCTTCACGCCCCACCGTGCTGTACGCGCCCACCTGGGAGGCCTCGCAGCCCTCGGTCTCATACGGTTCGTTGGAGTCTCATGGCATCGCCCTGATGAGGGCCCTCACCGACACGTACCGCGTGATCTACCGCCCCCACCCGCTTAACGGCGTCATCCGTCCGTCGTACGCCGCCGCGGATGCTGCGGTACGCGAGCTTGCCGATCGCGTCGACACTGCGGTTCCGATCGAGCAGTCCTTCGCGGACGCCGATCTGCTCATCACCGACGTCTCCGCCGTGACGCTCACGTGGCTGCCGACCGGCAAGCCGTTGCTTGTCACTACCCCCAGGGTGCCCTACCCGCCCAGCGCGTTGATGGACATCGTCCCGCAGATCGATCCCGGTGTCGACGTCGCCGCGATCGTCGCCGAGGAGCTCGCGAACGATCCGACCAGGCCCGCCCGCGCGGCCCTGCTCGAGCACTACCTCGGCGATCCGACCCCCGGCGTGGCCACGGCACGGTTCATCGCCGCGTGCTCCGATGCGATGAACCTTCGCGATCGCGAATGGTCCTCGCGACGAGCCGCGGGCGCCACGGGTCCCTGACCCATGGACGTCATGCAGCAACGCTGGACCAAGCTCTCCCTGCCGACCTTCCTGGCGGTGGTTCTCGCCGCTATGATCGCCGTCCGCCTGACGTTCCTCGGAGCCCCTGTGGGGCGCGACGAGGCCGGCTTCCTGCTGGTCGGCGCGGGCTGGGATCACGGCAGTTCGCTGTACGGACACTTCTGGGTCGACCGCCCTCCTCTGCTGATCTGGATTATGGAGTTAGCAGGCTCCGTGACGGTCCTTCGGCTGATCGGGCTCGCGGCATGCGTTCTGATGGTCCTGGGCGTGGTTCGGACGGCATTCCTCGCGGGCGGAGACCTCGCCGCCCGCTGGGCCGGAGCAACGGCGTCGCTGTTCAGCGTCGCGCCGTGGTTCGGGGTTCCCCGCACCAATGGCGAGATGCTGGCCACAGCCTTCGTCGCCTGGGGATTCGCCCTGGGTGCCCAAGCGCTGTTACGGCCCGACCGCCGAGCATGGCTGTTCGCGCTGGGGGCTGGCGTGCTCGCAGCGTGCGCTGGCCTGATCAAGCAGACCATCGCGGACGCCATCGTGTTCACGGTCGTGCTGGCGATCGCCCTCGCATGGCAGCACAGGACGCCGTGTCGCCATGCCCTGACGGTCATGACAGCCGGGTTCGCGGGCGTGGTCTTGGCCCTCGGCGTCGGCTTCGCTGCGGCTGCGGGTCGCGGCACGACCTTTCCAGAGTTGTTCGATGCCTTGGTGAGGTTCCGGGTCGATGCCGGCGAGGTCATCCGGACCTCCGCGAGCGGCGCGACGGCCGACCGTCTGCTGACGCTGCTGGCGATCTGCCTCGCCAGTGGGCTCGCCCTGATCGGCATCCTGACCGCCTGGCACGCCCTGCGACGGCGCGAGCCCGTCCTGCTCGCGACCCTGGCCGTGATCGGCTTCGTCTCCGGCACCGCGATGCTCGGCGGCAGCTATTGGGCGCACTACCTCTTTCAGCTCGTGCCAGCCTCCGCGCTCGCTGCAGGCCTGCTGGTCGGGTACGTGCGCCCGCAGGTGCGGACCGCCGCCGCCGTCTTCGTGCTCGTCATGGCGTGCGGCAATCTGGTCTGGAATATCGTCGTCCCATCTGACGACGGGGTCGAGGCAGAGATCGTGGGCACCTGGCTGAGAGAATCGGGTGACCCAAACGATGCGGCCGTCGTCGCTTACGGCCAGCCCAATGTGCTGGCCA
>JBBSSC010000301.1:0-3216 GCA_038242465.1 Propionibacteriales bacterium
GCTAGAGGCCTATCCCGGCTTCACACACCACCCCTTCGACCGCTGCTTCACGTGCGGGACGGCCCGCGGTGAGGGCGACGGCCTGCGGCTGTTCACGGGCCCCATCAGCGACAGTCGCACCGCCGCACCTTGGACACCGCACGAGTCATTTGCCGGCGACGACGGCCTGCTGGACATCCCGACGTCCTGGGCAGCGCTGGACTGCCCCGGCGGGTGGGCCGCCGACTTCACGAAACAGACCATGGTGCTGGGAAGGATGACCGCCGAGGTACTTCGCGCGCCGCGACCCGGCGAGCGCTATCTGTCGGTCGGCGAACTCAGCGCCCGTGATGGCCGCAAGTTCATGACGGCGGCCGCGCTCTACACCGAGGACGGCGAGCTGCTGGGCCGCGCCGAGCAGATCTGGATCGAGATCGCGGCGGGCACCTTCGGCTGATCCCCTTGCAGTGCGCAGCATGAGGGCGGAGCGTATGTTGTCGTGACGTGCCACGGACCTCTTTCTCGCGCCACTTCGCGGATACTCGTCCTCTGCGAAATCAGCACTTCCGGCGACTGTGGCTCGCCAACATCGTCACGGTCATCGGCGCCCAGCTGACGGTCGTCGCAGTACCAGCCCAGCTGTATGCCGACACGGGATCGTCCGCCTACGTGGGGCTGGCCGGCGTGTTCGGGCTTGTCCCGCTGGTCATCTTCGGCCTGTACGGCGGCGCGCTCGCGGATGTTTTCGACCGCCGCACCCTGCTTATCGTCACGACGGTGGGGCTCATCGTCACGAGCGCCCTGTTCTGGTGGCAGGCCGCGGCGGGCAGCACCAATGTGTGGTTGCTGCTGTGCCTGTTCGCGGTGCAGCAGGCCTTCTTCGCGGTCAATCAGCCTACCCGCAGCGCGATCATCCCCAAGCTCGTCGAGCCCGCCCTGCTGCCGGCCGCGAACTCGCTCAACATGACCGTCACGATGGCTGGTGCGATCGCCGGACCGCTCGTGGCGGGCGTGCTGATCCCGATCATCGGCTTCGAGTGGATGTATCTCATCGATACCGTGACGCTGTTCGCGACGCTCGGGGCCGTCGTCAAGCTGCCGAGCCTCGCGGTAGTCGGCGCGGTCGCCGCCACGCCGGGAATCCGGGCCGTCATCGACGGTTTCGTATACCTGCGCGCCCAGCCGGTCCTGCTGATGTCATTCGTCGTCGACCTCATCGCGATGGTCTTCGGCATGCCGCGCGCGCTCTTCCCCGAGATCGCCCATACCAACTTCGGTGGACCCGACGAGGGCGGCATCATCTTCGCCCTGCTCTTCGCCGCTATTCCCGCCGGAGCAGTCCTCGGCGGCATCTTCAGCGGCTGGGTCTCCAGAGTTCAGCGGCAAGGACTCGCCGTCATTGTGTGCATCGTGGTGTGGGGTATCTCGATGGCCGGCTTCGGCATCGCCGTCGCGCTCGCGGACCACTGGCTGACCCCGATGCTCGTCATCGCGCTCGCGATGCTGGTGGTAGGCGGCGCGGCCGACATGGCGTCGGCCGCATTCCGCACCAGCATGCTGCTCGCCGCCGCGGACGATGCGATGCGCGGACGGCTCCAGGGAGTGTTCATCGTCGTGGTCGCGGGCGGACCCCGCATCGCCGACACGATGCACGGGGCCACCGCAGCCGCGGTCGGTACCGCGGCGGCCGCTGCCGGCGGCGGTGTGCTGGTCGTCGTCGGCGTCGTGATCGCGTCGCTGGCCGTGCCGTCGTTCGTGCGCTACCGGATCACGCGTCCCGCCCACTAACCCCTCGCCCGCTGAGTCCGAGCCCGCTGAGCCAAGCAGTCAGTCGTCGAGCAGGCTCAGCAGGTAGTCGCCGTAGCCGCTCTTGGCGTAGGCCTCGGCCTGCTTGCGCAGACCTTCGTCCGACAGGAAGCCACCGCGCCACGCGGCTTCTTCGGGGCAGCCGATCGATAGGCCCTGCCGGTGCTGGACGGTTCGGATGAACTCGCCGGCCTCGGCCAGTCCGTCGAAGGTTCCGGTGTCGAGCCACGCGACGCCGCGCTCGAGGACGTCGACCTGCAGACGTCCTTCTTCGAGGTAGATCCGGTTGAGATCGGTGATCTCGAGCTCACCGCGGGCCGACGGCTTGAGACCGCGCGACTTCTCGACGACATCGTTGCCGTAGAAGTACAGACCCGGCACCGCGTAGTGGCTCTTGGGGACTTCTGGCTTCTCTTCCAGCGAGATCGCCGTGCCGGCGGCGTCGAACTCCACGACGCCGAAGGCCTCAGGATCCTTGACGCGGTAGCCGAAGATCACGGCGCCGTCGAGGCCCTCGAAGCGGGCGAGCTGGGTGCCGAGGCCTGCGCCGTAGAAAAGGTTGTCACCCAGCACCAGCGCGACCGACTCGTTGCCGATGTGGTCGGCGCCGATCACGAAAGCCTGCGCGAGACCGTCTGGCGAGGGCTGCACGGCGTAGGTGATCGAGATGCCGAACTGCGAGCCATCGCCCAGCAGACGCTCGAACTGCTCGGCCTCGTGCGGCGTGGTGATGACCAGGACCTCTGAAATCCCAGCGAGGATCAGGGTCGAGAGCGGGTAGTAGATCATCGGCTTGTCGTACACCGGCATCAGCTGCTTGCTGACGGCCTTGGTGACGGGGTGCAGACGGGAGCCAGTTCCACCGGCCAGAATAATTCCTCGCATACGAGTCATCCTAGGGGCGGCAGACGTCACAGATGATTGCGCCTCCAGCCACGGGAGCGTCTCGACTAGGCTGGCGGGCATGCGTTCTGTGCTTGTGACCGGCGGTGCTGGCTTTATCGGCTCCAACTTCGTGCGTCACCTCATCAACACGACCGACCTCTCGGTGACCGTCCTCGACAAGCTGACGTATGCCGCCAGCCGCGAGAGCATCGCCGACCTCCCTGAAGATCGGTGCCGTCTCGTCGTGGGCGACATCGTCGATGCGGAGCTCGTCAACGAGCTTGTCGGCACCCACGATGCGGTGGTGCACTTTGCGGCCGAGTCGCACAACGACAACTCGCTCAACGATCCGAGCCCGTTCGTGCAGACCAACTTGGTGGGAACTTTCACCTTGCTAGAGGCAGTGCGCAAGCATGATGTGCGCTTTCATCACATCTCGACCGATGAGGTCTACGGAGATCTCGAGCTCGACGATCCGCAGCGCTTCACCGAGGCCACCGCCTACGAGCCGTCGAGCCCGTACTCCGCGACCAAGGCCGGCTCCGA
>JBBSSC010000302.1:0-3201 GCA_038242465.1 Propionibacteriales bacterium
ATGTCGGGGTCGTAGCCCTCAACGTTGGGACCCTTGTGATGCATGTTGTGCTTGGCCCGCCACCACGCGAAGCTCAGCCCCACGAATCCGCCCGCGAGGATGCGCGCGGTCCAGGAGTTCCAGGCCCCCGACGTAAACATCTGCCGGTGAGCAGCGTCATGGCCAAGGAAGCCGAACTGCGTCACGATGACACCCAGAACAGCCGCCAGGATGAGCTGCAACCATGAGTTGCCCAGCATGAAGAAGCCGACCCATATCGCGAAGAATGCCGCGACGTGGACGCCGATCTGCCACCAGTAATAGCCGCGCCGGCGCTCCAACAGGCCGGCCTCGCGCACCTCGGCGATCAGATCGGTGTAGCGACTGACATAGCGCTCGGAATTTCCAGTCGCTGAGCTGATGCTTGTGGTCATCGACACCCCTGGGGTTTGGAGTTCCCGGAGACCGGACGGCCGCGGCGAAGGTACGAGTCGAGTGTGACATGTGCCCGCATCCGGTGCCTGCGAAAGGCCTTGAGCAGGGGCTTGGAAGCGCTCGAACAATTGGCTCGCGGGATGTGTGGCCGCCGGTATCCAGGTGCTCCACTCTCACCCGATCTCACCCGACGATTGGCCCAGCCGGAGTTGCAATACATCAGACAAAAACCAAACCGTGTTTTCGCACACGGGATCCTCGTGTCAGAATCGACCAGAGCCTGGGTACCCGCGCTAGTGAATACAAGACTCAGACATATCTGATCGACTAGGGAGCTTGGCGCCCGCACCTCGCCCTTTCAACCGACATCGCCAAGGAGAACTCATGACCCTCACCCGCGAAGCCACCGCGCTGCTCGTCATCGACATGCAGAACGGCTTCCTCGACCCCCAGGGCTCGATGGCCCAGATCGGCATGCCCAGCGATCAGCTCACGGGCGCGATCCCTGGTACACAGCGACTCCTCGAAGCGGCGCGTGCGGCGGACGTCCCCGTCATCTTCACGAGGTACTCCTACATGCCCGGCTATGCAGACGGCGGCATCCTGCCCAATGAGCTCGTGCCCGCGATGCGCGACGTCAACGCGCTCATCTCGGGCTCATGGGATGCCGACGTGGCAGATGATGTGGAGCCGCGTGACGGAGAGATCATCATCGACAAGGCGCGCCCAAGCTCGTTCTACGGAACCCAGCTCGAGCCGATCCTGACTGGACTCGGCATCCGCAACATCGTGATGTGCGGGGTCACGACCAATATCTGCGTCGAGACGACGGCACGTGATGCCGGACAGCGCGACTACCGCGTGCACGTGGCCAGCGATGCGACCGCGGAGTACGAACAGGCCCGTCACGACCACGCGCTGACCACGATCGGTTTCACCTTCGGCTGGGTCAACACGGTCGACGAGATCACCGAGGGATGGAGCCGCTAGCCGGCCCAGCGGCCCGTTTGCGCCTCGCTGCCGGACACCATCTCTCTCCTCGCGGTGGCGAGGCTCTACCAGACGACTCTTCTGGTCTGGCGGACTTGGGCCAAGAAGATTCCGGTCCGGTCATACAGTTTCGACTCTTCGACGCAGAACTGCTTCGTGGCCCACATCGTCGTCTGGGTGACGTAGTGCCAGGCGTGCCGGTCAAAATCCACGCCCGGTGCGAAGTGAATCGTGAAATCGACGGTCGGGACGAAAACCGGCGGAGTGTCCGAGTAGAACAGGCCCGGCGTCTGCGCATCCAGGAAGATCGCGGCAAGTCCGTGCCGCCCCAGCTCAGGCGCCTGATGCGTCGACTCATCGAATCGGATCCACGCTTGCGTCCGCTGGGTTCGGGCCCCGTCAGTGTCGTCGATCATGCGGTGGTCGAGGAAGGTCTCATACGCCATCGCGCCGGCCGAAAACTCGTACGGTGTGAGTGACTCGGGATCGGGCAGCGCCGAGACGTCGAACGGGAAGTCCAAGATGCGCTCGGTCTGGCCCCGGCCGAGCTTGCCGAAGGCAGTCAGCCGCGGGTGACCCTGGACGAGCTCAACGCCCACAGCAGCCGTCGACCCACCATGATGCAAGACGTTGACCCGCAAGTCGCTCTCGACCTCACGCACCGCACCCGTGAACTGGATGCTGACACTCATCGGCTCGAAGCCATCGACCACCTGCACCGACTCGACCACCCGGGCCAGCACATAGCCGCCATAGATGCCGTCCAGACCCCGCCAGACCGCGGGAAACACTAGGGCGTGTCTCCGGTGTCCTGCCCGATTGGAACCCGGCGCAGACCCAGAACATCGCGATCCGAAGCACCGTGCCACCACGTGCTCATGGCCAGATCGACGCCATCATCGTCGGACGCAGTAGCGGTCGACCCGACTGACCAGCACGCCTCGGAGGTGACCAAGAAATCCTTGGCCAACAGCGAATCGAGACGGACCGAGACAATTCCTTCCGTCACAGCCTGATCGCCGAGCTCGTCGGCGGTGCGGAAGATCGCGGCTCCGCCGAACCACGCCAGGACCGTGCAACCCTCCGGCGCGATCATCTGGGTCCGCAAGAAGTTGGCCGGCACGAACGTCAGATCGCCGCGGGAGTATCGCTGCCCTTCGAGCTCGAGATAGCCGTCGAGCACCAGGAACTCCTCGGCACCGTAGTAGCCGCCGGGCGTCGGACGGTCAAAGCCGGCCGGGAACCGCCCCAGGATCGCGAACGTCTCGCCCGACGATGCCAGCGGCACGAGCTCGAGCCCGAGATTGGCACCCGGCATCGGCACCTCACGCCACGACTGGTCGGATGCGGTCAGGTCGAGATCGGTGATACGGCTCATGTCGTTCTGCTCTCTGCGCTGTGTCGGCATTGCTGCTGATCGGGGGAGGTCGCCGTTCGTGCGACGGAGGGAATCGTCAGGCTTGACCTGCTCGTGCCCGCGCCGCGGCGGCCTGAGCCAACGTCCGATGGGCCGCATGCAGAACAGCTGGATCGACGAGCCTGCCGTCGGCGTCGAGGACGACTCCCGAGCCCTGAGCGTCAGCGGCCTTGACGAGCTCGATGACCATCTCGGCCTCGGCAACCTCGGCCGATGTCGGCGTGAAGACAGCGTGGACGACCGCGAGCTGGGCCGGGTGGATGCACGCACGCCCCATGAAGCCCTGCCTACGCACCCGTTGCGTCGATACCTCCAGCGCTGCAAGATCGCCCGTGATGCGCGAGACAGGTCCGACCGGTGGATTGATGCCCGCCGCGGTG
>JBBSSC010000303.1:0-3188 GCA_038242465.1 Propionibacteriales bacterium
GATGCTGTCGACCAGCTCGAACGTGCGGGCGTGCGAGTCGCGGCGCTCGGATCGGATGCGACACGCTGCGCGGCCCTTGGCATCGGCCGCTTGCTGAACCTGGGCGCGATCGAAGAGATCGCGCGCGACCTGCCTGCGGCGACGGTCGAGACGCGGAGCCTCCGGGCACCCGTCGTCGCCGTCTGGGGGCCGGCCGGCGCGCCGGGCCGCAGCACAGTGGCCCTCGGGTTGGCCGCGGCCGCCGCCGGCCGCGGAATCCACACTGTGCTGGTCGATGCCGACACCTACGGCGGTTCCCTCGGGCAAATGCTAGGCGTTCTTGATGACGTCAGCGGTCTAGTCGCGGCGTGCCGCGCGGCGAACAACGGACGTCTCGGCGAGGTCGCCGATCACGTCCTCGAGATCGATCCCGGGCTGCGCCTCCTGACCGGACTCCCGAGGGCCGACATGTGGCCGCAGATACGCCCTGCGGCCTTCGAGGGTGTTCTGACCCAGCTGCGGTCGGGTGCCGATCTCGTCGTGATCGACTGCGGCTTCTCTCTCGAGCCTGGAACGTCCACAGGGGCAGCCCGCAACCAGACGACGCTTCAGACGCTGGATCAGGCAGATGTCATCGTGGCTGTCGGGCGCCCCGACCCGGTCGGTCTGGCGAGGCTCGTCCGAGGGGTGCACGATCTGGCGGAGGTGCTTCCGGGACGCATGCCTCTCGTGGTCGTCAACCTGATGCGCTCGACCATCGGTTGGGCCGAGCACGAGGTGCGCGCGACGATTCTGCGCCTGACCGGGATCGAGCCCGTCGTGCATCTGCCGCACGATCCAGCCGGCATCGATCTCGCCATGGTCAGCGGGCGCAGCCCCCGGCTCGCCGTGCCATCGTCTCCTTTTGTGGCGCGCATGGAGCTACTGGCGTCCCACGTGCTGACATCTGTGTCCACGGTCGCGAAGGTCACAGCCTCGCGGACCTGACCCGGTGGTAACTTCGGTGCAGGTCATCACGAGGAGAGTCATGCAACGGTTGAGCCCGCTGGATGCGATGTTCCTGCACCAGGACAGCCCGACCGTGCCCCGGCAGGTGGCCTCGCTAGCGATCCTCGAGCCGGGCAGCCCGGCGCTCGACTACGAGCGGTTGATCCGCGTCATCAACGAGCGTATCGACCTCGTGCCCCGCTACCGGCAGATCGCCCGCTCGATCCCCGGCTCTCTGGGCACCCCGGTATGGATCGACGACGAGCACTTCGACATCTCGTTGCACGTACGCCGCTCGGCACTGCCGCGTCCCGGCACGGCCGAGGCGCTGCACGAACTGGTAGGACGCCTGATCGCGCGGCGCCTCGACCTCGACCGCCCGCTGTGGGAGCTCTACTTGATCGAGGGACTGTCGGGCGGCCGCGTGGCCCTGCTCTTCAAGGCGCACCAGGCACTTGTCGACGGCTCGGAGACCGTCGATCTGGCGCAGGTACTGCTCGAGGAGACGGCTCACCAGCGAGACATCCCGCACGAGGAGTGGAATCCGCGCCCCGAGCCGCATGGTGCCGAGCTCGTGGCCGGCACGATCGGCCGCAATCTTCGCCGTCCGGCCGAAGCACTCAAGGTCGCCGAGCTCAACGTGAGCCGGTTCGCCCGCAGGCTTCCGGTCATCGGGTCCGACGCCCAAGCTCCGCAGAGTGTGCTGTCGACCGAGCTGGGCCGGCATCGCCGTTTCGCCTCTCTCGCGGTGAGCCTCGAAGACTTCCGCCGCGTCCGCGAGGAGCCCGGCGGCACGGTCAACGACGTCATCTTGGCCTGCATCGCGGGCGGTATTCGTGGCTGGATGCTGACCCGGGCGGAGCCCGTCACGGCCAAGACGAGCTTCCGGGCCATGGTGCCGATGTCGGTCGTGGCCAGGGATGGTCTGCCCACATCGCTGGGCTCCAAGGTGCGAGGGCATCTGCTGTCGCTGCCAGTGGGGGAGTCCAATCCCGTCGTACGACTGCACCAGGTCTCATATGCCCTGAAAGATCATCGCGAGACGGGATCGGCGGTCGCGGCCAACAAGCTCGCGAGTCTCCCGGGCTTCGCAACCTCGACGTTCCACGCGGTAGGCGCCAGGGTGGCCGATGCCGAGGCCGGCCGCGGGCACCAGATCGTCATCACGAATGTGCCGGGCCCCCAGGATCAGCTGTACCTGGCTGGCAAGGCTGTGGCCGAGGTGTACCCGTGCATTCCTCTGAGCGGCCGACGGGCGCTGTCGATCGGCGTCACGTCGTATCACGCCAAGGTCTTCTTTGGGATCGTCGCCGATCGCGATGCGGTTCCCGATGTCGACGTGTTGGCCCAGTGCATCGACGATGCCTTGGTCGAGCTGGTCGAGTCCGTCGATGGTCGACGGAGTCGCGCACCCCGGGGTCGCCAGCGCCCCGCGAAAAGGTGAGTATGAGGGTCTATCTGGGTCTGACGCGCGATGAGCTGATCGCGCTGGAGGCGGGCGGAAAGGTCACGCCGGCGCAGGCCTTCGTCGCGGCATCTACCGACGAGGAGGATGAGCTCGCGGCGCTCGAGGTTGCTGCTGAGCACGGAACCGCAGCGGCGGCCGCCGAGCTCGACGATCCCGACGGGCCGGTCACGCTGGCCGATATCGAGTCGCTGCACGTCGACCTCGACGACAGCGGTGATCTTGCCTGGTTCGCGACACAGGAGATCACCGCCGTCATCGAGCTCGCTCGGTTCTAGGCAATCAGTGGCCTAGAGCTTGGCCATCCCGTACTCGACCTCTTCGCGCAGCGAAGAGCGGATGGCCTTGGCGACCTCGGGCTCGATCTTCTTACCGATAAACGGGATCGACACCCTGACGTCGCCGTCGACCGTGAAGTCGGTGCCGCTGTCGCGGGCGAACAGCTTGGCGGTGCCGATCATCTCGGCGGCGCGGATGATGAGTGTGCCCTTCGGCACGCTCACCGACGTGCCGTCGATGGTCAGGGTGACCATGTCGGGCTTGGTGACCACCTCACCTGAGGCGTTCTTCGCGTCGATGCTCACCGCGGGTCTCCTTCCGTCGCGAACAGAGCGCTCCTGGCGTAGGGGAAGAGCTCCCATGCCGGGGTGGTGTACCCCTGCTCGAACTCTTCCCTGAAATACTTCACGGCGCTGACGATGGCGGCGACGCCACCGTCGGCCAACGCGCAGAACGAGCGGCCACCTATGTTCTCGCA
>JBBSSC010000304.1:0-3188 GCA_038242465.1 Propionibacteriales bacterium
ATTCTCGGCTCAACCGGCTCGATCGGAACCCAGGCCCTCGAGGTGATCGCGGCCAATCCCGAACGGTTCGAGGTCGTGGCCCTGGCCGCCGGAGGGAGCAATCCCCGGCTACTGGCAGAGCAGGCCATCGCCTTCGATGTCCCGCTTGTCGCGGTCGCCAGGGCGAGCGCCGCAGAAGACGTCCAGCTGGCGCTGTACGCCGAGGCTCAGCGCCAGGGCTACGCCCACGGCAACCACCGTGTTCCGCGTCTGCTGGCCGGGCCCGATGCGGCCTCCGAGGTTGCACGCACCACCTGCGATGTCGTGCTCAACGGGATGACCGGCGCGGTCGGCCTGCTGCCGACGCTGGCCGCGCTCGATGCCGGCACGACGCTGGCGCTGGCCAATAAGGAGTCGCTCATCATCGGCGGCGCCCTCGTGATCGATGCGGCCAAGCCCGGTCAGCTCGTGCCGGTCGATTCCGAGCACTCCGCGCTGGCCCAGGCGATGCGCGGCGAGCGCCGCGAGGACATTCGCAAGCTGATCGTGACCGCGAGCGGGGGGCCGTTCCGCGGGCGCACCCGTGCCGAGCTCGCCGACGTCACGCCTGAGCAGGCCGCCGCGCATCCCACGTGGGACATGGGCCCCGTCATCACGATCAACTCCGCGACGCTGGTCAACAAGGGCCTTGAGGTCATAGAGGCTCACCTGCTGTTCGACATCGGCTTCGACAAGATTGAGGTTGTTGTCCATCCTTCGTCGGTCGTGCACTCGATGGTCGAGTTCGCCGACGGCGCGACGATGGTGCAGGCGTCGCCGCCAGACATGAAGCTGCCGATCGCGCTCGGGCTGGCCTGGCCCGAGCGCGTTCCCGATGCCGCGGCGGGCTGCGATTGGACGCAGGCCGCGACGTGGGAGTTCTTCCCGCTCGACGAAGAGGCATTCCCCGCTGTGAGCCTGGCGCGTATCGCCGGTGAGTTCGGCCGGACGGGGCCTGCGGTGTTCAACGCGGCCAACGAGGTCTGCGTGCAGGCTTTCGTCGACGGGCACTTGGACTTCCTGGGCATAGTGGACACGGTGGGTGCGGTCCTGACCGAGCATGTCAACGATCCGGACGCCGCCCGCCAGACCATGACCCTCGACGGCGTGCTCGGCGCCGACACGTGGGCCCGTGCGCGGGCCGCTGAACTGGTGGAGCAACGATGAACGCACTGATCTACACCCTCGGCGTGCTGGTTTTCGTCGTCGGCGTCGTGCTCTCGATCGCCCTGCACGAGCTCGGCCATATGTATCCGGCCAAGAAGTTCGGCATCAAGGTCACGCAGTTCTTTGTGGGCTTCGGCAACACGATCTGGTCGACGAAGCGCGGCGAGACCGAGTACGGCTTCAAGGCCATTCCGCTAGGTGGCTACGTCAAGCTCGTCGGCATGCTTCCGCCGGCCAAGGATGCCGATCCGCACGAGGTCCGCAAGACCAACACGGGCATGTTCACGCAGCTGATCTCCGATGCCCGCAGCGCCGAGTACGAGCACGTCGACGACAAGGATCTGGATCGGCTGTTCTACCGCAAGCCGTGGTGGCAGAAGCTGATCGTGATGTCTGGCGGCCCCATTGTCAACATCATCATCGCGGTGTTCCTGTTCGCAGTCGTGTTCATGGGCTTCGGCGCGCTGACTCCCAGCACGACGGTCCAGCAGGTTTCCGATTGTGCGATCAGCGACGCCGAGGCCGGCCGCACATGCCAGCCCACCGATCCCCGCACTCCCGCGAGCCTTGCCGGCCTCGAGCCCGGCGACCGCATCACGGCATTCAACGGCGAGCAGATCGACGACTGGGACGAGCTCTCGTCGACCATCCGGGCCAATGGTGCTCGCAAGGCCACGATCGAGTTCGTCCGCGACGGAACCACGATGTCGTCGACCGTCACGACCTCGGTGTTGGCTCGTGCCGCTCTGGACGACCCCTCCAAGACGGTTGAGGTTGGCTTTCTCGGTGTCACACCCACCGAGAACATGGAACGCCAAGGCCCGCTGTACGTCGGCAAGGTCATGGGCGACTACATCCAGGGCACCGCTAAGGCGATCTGGCATCTCCCGGTGCGCATGGTCGATGTCACCAAGGCTGCTTTTGGTGCCGAACGCGATCCCGAGGGTCCCATCAGCGTCGTCGGCGCGAGCCGGGTCGCAGGGGAGTCGTTCACGATCGACGACCCGACGTGGGCCGAGCGAGCCCAGCGCGTGCTGGTGCTGCTCGCGGGCCTGAACCTGTTTCTTGCGATGTTCAACTTCATTCCGTTGCTGCCGCTCGACGGCGGGCACATTGCCGGCGCACTGTGGGAAGCCGTGCGACGCGGTATTGCCAACCTCCGTGGACTCCCCGATCCGGGCCACGTCGATGTGGCGAAGATGCTGCCCGTGGCCTATGCCGTGGGTGCGCTCCTTATGCTGATGGGTGTGATCTTGATATACGCCGACATCGTCAACCCTGTGAGCCTCACATGACAGATCTCGGCCTCCCGACCATGCCGCCGCCCGTTCTGGTGCCGCGGCGCAAGTCGCGCAAGATCAAGGTCGGCACGGTCGACGTCGGTGGCGACGCTCCCGTCTCGGTGCAGTCCATGACCACGACGCTGACGTCCGACATCAATACGACGCTGCAGCAGATCGCCGAGCTCACGGCAGCCGGCTGCGACATAGTCCGTGTAGCGTGCCCCAGCCAGGACGACGCCGACGCGTTGCCGGCTATCGCCAAGAAGTCGCAGATCCCGGTTATCGCCGATATCCACTTCCAGCCCAAGTACGTCTTTGCGGCGATCGATGCTGGTTGCGCGGCGGTCCGCGTCAACCCGGGCAACATCCGCAAGTTCGACGATCAGGTCGGTGCGATCGCCCGCGCGGCCAAGGATGCCGGCGTCTCGATACGCATCGGCGTCAATGCGGGGTCGCTCGACAAACGCATCTACGACAAGTACGGCAAGGCAACGCCCGAGGCGCTCGTCGAGTCCGCCGTCTGGGAGGCGTCCCTGTTCGAGGAGCACGACTTCCACGACTTCAAGATCTCTGTCAAGCACAACGATCCGGTGATCATGGTGAAGGCCTACGAGATGCTGTCCGAGGCCGGTGATTGGCCCCTGCACCTCGGCGTCACCGAGGCCGGCCCCGCCTTCCAGGGCACCATCAAGAGCGCCACGGCCTTCGGCGCGCTGCTGA
>JBBSSC010000305.1:0-3181 GCA_038242465.1 Propionibacteriales bacterium
GGCTGGTCCGAGGCTCAGATCCTCGAAGAGTTCGGCCAGTACGAGTCGATCCGCCTGACGCTGGAGAAGGACAACACCACCAGCCAGGACGAAGCACTCCTCGACATCTACCGCAAGCTGCGTCCCGGCGAACCGCCGAGCCGCGAAGCCGCGCAGACTTTGTTGGACAACTACTACTTCAACGCGAAGCGCTACGACACGGCCAAGGTCGGCCGTTACAAGATCAATAAGAAGCTCGGCGTCGAAGAGGCTTTCGACCAGCAGACGCTGACGATCGACGACATCGTCTCGACGATCAAGTACATCGTCGCGCTGCACGCCGGCGAGACCGAGCTGACGACCGATGCCGGTCAGACGATCGTCGAAGCCGATGACATCGATCACTTCGGCAACCGCCGTATGCGTTCGGTCGGCGAGCTGATCCAGAACCAGCTCCGCACGGGCCTGGCCCGCATGGAGCGCGTCGTCCGTGAGCGCATGACGACTCAGGACGTCGAGGCCATCACGCCGCAAACCCTGATCAACATTCGCCCGGTTGTCGCGGCGCTGAAGGAGTTCTTCGGAACCTCGCAGCTGTCGCAGTTCATGGATCAGAACAACCCGCTGGCGGGTCTGACCCACAAGCGTCGTCTGTCGGCCCTCGGACCTGGTGGTCTGTCGCGTGAGCGTGCCGGCTACGAGGTGCGAGACGTTCACCCATCGCACTACGGCCGCATGTGCCCGATCGAGACCCCCGAAGGCCCGAACATCGGCCTGATCGGCTCGTTGGCCTCCTACGGACGGATCAATTCGTTCGGCTTCGTCGAGACGCCTTACCGCAAGGTCGTCAAGGAGAAGGTCACCGAGCAGATCGATTACCTGACCGCGACAGATGAAGATCGCTACATCATCGCGCAGGCGAACTCGATCCTGACCGAGAAGAACACGTTCGCCGAAGACATGGTCCTCGTGCGTCAGAAGGGTGGCGAGGCCGAGCTTCGTCCCGCCGCTGACGTCGACTACATGGACGTTTCGCCGCGCCAGATGGTGTCGGTCGCGACCGCGCTCATCCCGTTCCTCGAGCACGACGATGCCAACCGCGCCCTCATGGGCTCGAACATGCAGCGTCAGGCCGTCCCGTTGATCCGCAACGACGCCCCGCTCGTCGGCACCGGCATGGAATTCCGTGCTGCGGTCGACGCCGGTGACGTCACGGTTGCCAAGGTCGCCGGTGTGGTCAACGAAGTCTCGGCCGACGCGGTCGAGATCATGCAGGACGATGGCGCGTATTTCACCTACCGTCTGGCCAAGTTCAAGCGCTCCAACCAGGGCACTTGCACCAACCAGCGCCCGCTCGTCAAGCAGGGACAGCGTGTCGAGGTCGGCACACCGCTGGCCGACGGACCCTGCACCGACGAGGGCGAGATGGCCCTCGGCACCAACCTCCTGGTTGCGTTCATGCCGTGGCAAGGACACAACTACGAAGATGCGATCATCCTCAGCCAGCGCATCGTCCAGGACGATGTGCTGACCTCGATCCACATCGAGGAGCATGAGGTCGACGCTCGCGACACCAAGCTCGGCCCCGAGGAGATCACGCGGGACATCCCCAACGTCTCCGAGGAGATGCTGGCCGACCTCGACGAGCGCGGAATCATCCGCATCGGCGCCGAGGTATCCAACGGTGACGTCCTGGTCGGCAAGGTCACGCCCAAGGGCGAGACCGAGCTGACGCCGGAAGAGCGCCTGCTGCGCGCGATCTTCGGTGAGAAGGCGCGCGAAGTGCGCGACACCTCGCTGAAGGTTCCGCACGGCGAGTCGGGCACGATCATCGGCGTTCGGGTCTTCGACTCGGCCGACGGCGATGAGCTCTCCCCGGGCGTCAACCAGCTGGTTCGCGTCTACGTGGCCCAGAAGCGCAAGATCTCCAACGGCGACAAGCTTGCTGGCCGTCACGGCAACAAGGGCGTCATCTCCAAGATCCTGCCCGTCGAGGACATGCCGTTCCTCGAGGACGGCACGCCGGTCGACATCGTCCTGAACCCCCTGGGTATCCCGGGTCGAATGAACGTCGGTCAGGTCCTGGAGACGCACCTCGGCTGGGTCGCCAAGACCGGCTGGGACATCGCTGACATGAAGGACGAGTGGGCTGAGCGTCTGCGGTCGATCGGTGCAGATCGTGCGCCGGCCGACAGCAACGTCGCTACTCCGGTCTTCGATGGTGCTCGTGAAGACGAGATCCAGGGCCTCCTGTCCACGACGCTGCCTAACCGCGACGGTGTTCGTATGGTCCAGCGCGATGGCAAGGCGAAGCTGCTCGACGGTCGTACCGGCGAGCCCTTCCCGCAGCCCGTCTCGGTCGGGTACATGTACATGCTGAAGCTGCACCACTTGGTCGACGACAAGATCCACGCACGTTCCACGGGTCCGTACTCGATGATCACGCAGCAGCCGCTCGGCGGTAAGGCGCAGTTCGGCGGACAGCGTTTCGGCGAGATGGAGGTGTGGGCCCTCGAGGCCTACGGAGCGGCTTATGCGCTGCCGGAGCTCCTCACCATCAAGTCAGATGACATCCTCGGCCGCGTCAAGGTCTACGAAGCCATCGTCAAGGGCGAGAACGTGCCTGAACCCGGAATTCCGGAGTCGTTCAAGGTTCTCGTCAAGGAGATGCAGTCACTGTGTCTCAACGTCGAGGTGCTCTCGAGTGACGGCACCGCTGTCGAGATGCGCGACGCAGAAGAGGATCTCTTCCGCGCCGCCGAAGAACTCGGCATCGACCTGTCCCGTCGTGAGCCCTCCAGCGTGGAAGAAGTCTGAGCCTTTGCGAGGGCCCCGAGAGGGGCCCTCGCACCCTCAGCGTTACTCCACCACCAGACTCTGTGACTTCAAGAAGTACTTCTGAAAGGGAAAGAAGACAAACGTGCTTGACGTGAACTTCTTCGATCAAATCCGGATCGGTCTCGCGACCGCCGACGACATCCGCGGATGGTCGTTCGGCGAGGTCAAGAAGCCCGAGACGATCAACTACCGCACGCTCAAGCCCGAGCGCGACGGACTCTTCTGCGAGAAGATCTTCGGTCCCACCCGGGACTGGGAGTGCTACTGCGGCAAGTACAAGCGCGTCCGCTTCAAGGGCATCATCTGCGAGCGCTGCGGCGTCGAGGTCACGCGTTCCAAGGTGCGCCGTGAGCGTATGGGCCAC
>JBBSSC010000306.1:0-3166 GCA_038242465.1 Propionibacteriales bacterium
AGCGGACAAACCCAGATTCTTTCGTGCCGAGCCTAATACCCCGGGAACTGAGCTACTTGAGCTTGAGCGCCCGCGAGATCGTGAAGAACAGATCTGTCTGATCTGTCAGTCCCACGACGTTGGCTGCCTGCGGCCCGTAAGCCGCGATCCGCAACTGACTGCCGGTGTGCTGCTGCGAACCACCGGCGGCGGCCGTCGCGTAGTTGATCGTCAACGGGCTGCCCTCGTTAGTCAGCAGATTCGTGGTTAGACCCGGTGTCGTGCTTCCAGCCTCGATGATCTGGCTCGTGTGGGCGTGGTCGGCCGTGACGATGACCGTCGTGTGGCCGTCCTTCTTCGCGAAGTCGAGCGCCGTCTTCACAGCCTCGTCAAGGTCGACGGTCTCACCGATCTGACCGCACGCGTCGGCTGCGTGATCCTGCTTGTCGATGCTTGCACCCTCGACCTGCAGGAAGAAGCCCTTCGAGCCGGGGCTGTTGAGCAGGCTGATCGACTTCTTGGTCATCGCCGCCAGCGACGGCAGCGTCGAGGCCCGCGCGGCGTTGTCGGCGCAGCGGGCTGGGGCCTTCTTGCCACCGTCTGTCGTGGCGGCCGGGCCGGTCCAGCGCACCGGGAAGTTGCCCGGCGAGAAAAGTCCTAGGACAGGCTTGCTCTGGTCGGCCTTCTTGATCTTGCTCAACGACGCAAGATCGGTCGGCAGCTGATAGCCGAGGCGATCGGCCTGATCGAGCAATGTCAGATTCTTGAATGGACCCGCTGTGGCCCGTTCCTGGAAGGTCGCGGCTCCGCCTCCGAGGCTCACATCCGGTCGTGCCTTGAGTAACTGTTCGGAGATCGATCCCCTGCCGCCGTTCTCGAGCGCAGCCTCGGGGCACGTGGCCGCAGTCTTGACAGGCCCGTAGCAGGAGCGTGCCGAGATGTGCGCGACCTGCACGGCCGGCGTCGCATCCTGGAGCTCAGCGGTGCTGACATTGCCGGTCTTGAGTCCGCGCTTCTTCGCGAGCTCGAGCAGGGTCGGCTGCGCCTTGCCGCGGATGTCGACCGAGATCGCGTTGTCGTACGTCTTAGTTCCGGTCGCCCATGCGGATCCCGTGGCCGCCGAGTCCGGGACGTAGTCGGTCTTTCCGTCCTTCGTGAGCGAGTACGTCGTGTACTGGCCCGTCAGCGGGAGTGCGTCGATCCCGGGGAATCGGCCGCTCGCGCCCTGCTGGTAATTGCGCGCCGAAGTGATCTCGGAGTCCCCCATGCCATCGCCGATGAGCAGGATGACGTTGTCGGCGCGTCCGCCGTCGATGGCCTTCTTGACAACCTTGGTGTGGTCGCCCGACAAACGCGCAGCGCCGCCGTGGACCGACAGATTACTGCTGGCTGCGAGAGCCCCAGCCGTGCCTGCGCCGACGGCGACTACCGCCGCAGCGATGCTGATAGCGGTTCGCCTACTGGTCTTCGTCCTGGATGAGTTCATGGACCTCAGACCAGCCGGCCCGGGTGAACGCCCCACCAACACCCAGCCACGCGAAGCCGAAAAGAACCCGGCGCGAGCGGTTCAGTCGAAGTCGAGGCGTTCGTCGATCTCGTCGCGGCTCATCCCACTGGCGAGCAACAGATCGGCGGCGAGCGAGCGGACCTGCGCCGCAATAGCGGCCGAGTTCATCGTCATCGCTCCGGGTAGCGCCGTCACCGCAATGCGTGCCGCCTCGACAAGCTGGCGGCGGGCCTCGACGAAGTCATCGCGCTGGGACAGATCGTCGGCGTAGATGCCGACCGCGCGCGCCAAAGAGTCAACCGCAAGATGCATGTCGGACGGCGCCGGCTCGTGGTGGCGCAGCATCGCGGACGTTCGCCGGGCCAGCACCCGCGCATCGCGGATCGCATTGTCGACGTCGCCGATAGCACCGACGTACAGCCCCAGATGATCGCGCTGCTTCCACCGCATGGGCGACATCCGCGCGATCTCCGTGACATTGGCGGCTGTCGACTCCAGCGCCTGCACCGCGGGCTGCAGCCCACGCGCCTCCTCGAGCCAGTGCTCGGCCAACGTCTCGTCACCGCTACGCATGGCCTCGGCACAGCCGGCAAGGACGTTCGACAGTCGCCGCAGCAGAACCTGCACCTCGACGTCGATGTCGCGCACGGGATTGCGCGGAATCAGCAAGATCATCGCGAGCCCCGCACAACCGCCGACGAGAGCATCGACGAACCGGGTCACGGCGGGATTACCGGCATTCATCGCGGGGACCACGGCCACGAGCAGCACCGACGAATTGGCTGCCTGGGTCAACGCGAGTCCCTTGATGCCGATCAGGGTGCTGATGACGACCGTCAGCACCACGACCAGGGCGATCTGCCACGTGCCGCGTCCAATCGCCAGGATCAGCAGCTCACCCACGAGCACGCCAACCGAGACACCGAGCACGAGCTCCAGCAGCGTCCGGGCCCGCGCTCCCGCCCCGGCGATGATCACGATCACCGCTGAAATGGGTGCGAAGAACGCTTGAGAGTGCCCCAGCAGCTGGGTCGAGAAGAAGAAGGCACCGGCGGTCGCGAAGCCTAGCCGCGTCAGCAGGCGCCATCGTTTGCGGACCATCATCAGACGGTCGTGCCACGACAGCGTGGGCTTGCGCAGCCGGAGGTATCGCAGTGGCGCGTCGCGGGCTGGATTCACCGGGACTCGGTCAGCGCAGCAACCGGCGGACCACGACGATGCCCGCGATGACCGCGATCGTGCCACCCACGAGCGGCAGGATCGTCTCGAGCCTGGGCGAACCGGTCTCATCCACGAACCGCGCCTTCAGATCGGCCAGCCCGCGCCGAGCGACATTCTTGGGACTGGTCCGGTCGATCAGGGCATCGACGGTGTCCGCCAGTCGATCGCGAATCTGGTCGATCTCATCGACAAGTTCATCGGGTTGGGCCTTCGACACGTCGCGCCTCGCTCATCTGGGGAATCTGCGGAGGTGCGGGCCATCGACCCGCACACGTACGTAAGGATAGGACGTATGACGACTCGCCTGCAGCCCGGAGACACCGCACCCGATTTCACACTCACGAACGACGCCGGCGAGCCCGCCACCTTGTCTCAGCTAAACGGTAAAGTCATCGTCTACTTCTACCCCGCCGCGATGACGCCGGGATGCACCAAGCAGGCCTGCGACTTCACCGAGTC
>JBBSSC010000307.1:0-3142 GCA_038242465.1 Propionibacteriales bacterium
GTGGAGCTGGTCAGCTCGGGAGCGGTCGCGTTGGGATTCACGGCCGGGCTGCCCGAAGATGCCTTCGATCACGATGGCCAGATCACCAAGCGGGACGTCCGCGCTTCCGCGTTGGCCCGGCTCGCGCCGATTCCCGGCCAGTTGCTGTGGGATGTCGGCGCGGGTGCCGGATCGGTTGCCATCGAGTGGATGCGCGCGCATCCGATGTGTCGCGCCATCGCGATCGAGGCGCAGCCCGAGCGGGCCGCGCGGATCGCGGGCAACGCCGATCGGCTGGGCGTGCCCGGCCTGACGGTCGTGACGGGCCGTGCGCCCGATGCGCTGGAAGCCCTCGACGAACCCGATGCAGTGTTCATCGGCGGTGGCGCGACCCGCGCCGGCGTCGTCGACCTGTGCTGGGCCGCGCTTCGGCCGGGCGGCAGGCTCGTGGTGCACGGCGTAACCCTCGAGACCGAGTCCATCCTGGCCGCCGGCTACGCGGAACATGGTGGCGAGCTGAGCCGCATCCACGTCGAGCATGCCGCGCCGATCGGCTCATTCACCGGCTGGGCCCCATCGCGCGCCATCACCCAATGGGCTGTCACGAAAGGACACGTATGACCATCCATTTCGTCGGAGCCGGGCCAGGCGCGGCCGATCTGTTGACGCTGCGCGCCGTCTCGATGCTGAATGCGGCAGACGTCTGCGTGTATGCCGGCACCTACATCGATGCCGCCGTCCTCGGCCACTGCCGCGATGGCACGCAGCTCATCGACACCAAGGATCTCGATCTCGACCAGATCACGGCGCACCTCGTCGACGCCCATGCCGAGGGTTTGGAGGTCGTCCGACTCTGCTCGGGTGACCCGTCGATCTATTCGGCACTGCACGAGCAGACCAAGCGGCTCGACGTCCACGGAGTCCCGTGGGACGTGACCCCGGGTGTGCCGGCCTACGCGGCGGCGGCGGCCCTGCTCGGTGCGGAGCTGACGGTGCCCCATCTCGTGCAATCGGTCGTGCTGACCAGGACGCAGGCGCGGTCCACCGCGATGCCGTCCGGCGAGGCGCTCGCCGGTTTCGCGGCGACGGGGTCAACCCTGGTGCTGCACCTGGCGATCACCCGGACGCGGGTTATCGCCGACGAGCTCGCAGTGTCTTACGGCAGCGACTGCCCGGTCGCAGTCGTGGCCAATGCGAGCCAGCCCAGCGAGGTCGTCCTGCGCGGCAGCCTCGGCGACATCGCCGATCAGGTCGAGGCAGCGGGCCTGCGTCAGGCTGCGGTCATCCTGGTCGGACCGGCCTTGGCCGAGGACGTCCGCGGCGGCGAGTCATATCTGTACGACGCCTCACGCGATCGCAGCCTGAAGCGAATCTGACCTCACGCCTCGTCGCGATCCGCCCACTCCAGCAGCGGGCGGATGTCGAAGACTGCGTCGTCGATGCCCGCGTGCAGGTCGCCGATCCGCTCGACGCGTTCGGGGACAGTCGCGATCGTGAAGTCGTGCGGGTCGAGGTCGTCGATCTCGCTCCACTCGACAGGCGTGGAGACCCGCCCGTCAGGGAAGCCGCGCACGGAGTACGCCGCCGCGATCGTGTGGTCGCGGGCGTTCTGGTTGTAGTCGACGAACAGCTGAGCCGGATCTCGGTCCTTGCGCCACCAAGCCGTCGTGACCTCGTCGGATCGCCGCTCGACCTCGCGTGCGAACGCCAGGGCCGCGCGTTTGACGTCCTCGAATCCGTGATCGGGCGGGATGCGGACGTAGACGTGCATCCCCGAACCTCCGGAGGTCTTCGGGAATCCCGTCGCGCCGAGCTCGTCCAGCACCTCGTGCACGATGTGAGAGACGCGCTGGACTGTCGCGATGTCGCACTCGGGGCCCGGGTCGAGGTCGATGCGCCACTCGTCGGGCTTCTCGACATCTGCTCGCCGGCTGTTCCAGGGGTGGAACTCCACGGTCGACATCTGCACGGCCCAGATGACAGTTGCGAGCTCGGTCACGCAGACCTCGTCGACATCACGGTCGAATCTCGGAAAGTGGATGCTGACGGTCTCGAGCCACGGGGGAGCGCCGCTTGGAACCTTCTTCTGGTGGACCTTCTCGCCGGCCAGCCCCTTCGGAAACCGGTGCAGCATGCATGGCCGCTCGTACAGCGCGTTGACGATCGGTTCGCCGACCGCAAGGTAGTACTCGACGAGGTCGAGCTTGGTCCAGCCGTGATCGGGGAAGTAGACCCGATCGGGATTGGAGACGCGCACGATGCGAACGTCCCCCGATGCTGACGAGGGAATCTCGATCTCCACGGCGGGAGAGCCCGTCGGTGCCATACGTCCACGGTAGACCGGCGCGAGGGAATCGACCGGAAACAGTGCCGCGCTAGTGTCGAAAGGGTGAATAACGCAAACGAGACCACCAGGATCCTGCTCGCCTCGCGCCCCCACGGCGAGCCCGCAGCCGACAACTTCCGCTTCGACACGGCTCCGCTGCCGATTCTGGCCGATGGTGACCTGCTCCTTCGCACGATCTACCTGTCGCTCGACCCGTACATGCGTGGCCGGATGAGCGATGCGAAGTCATATGCGGCGCCCGTCGAGGTCGGCGCGGTCATGGAGGGCGCCACCGTCTCGGAGGTCATCGATTCGCGCGATGACTCGCTCGCTCCGGGCGATATCGTCCTGGCCCCCGGAGGCTGGCAGACGCACTCGGTGCACTCGGCCCGACAGGTGCGCAAGATCGACCCGGCTCGCTCGCCCATCTCAACGGCGGTCGGTGTGCTGGGCATGCCGGGGTTCACGGCGTATGCGGGGCTGCTCGAGATCGGCAAGCCTAAGCCGGGCGAGACCGTCGTGGTGGCCGCCGCAGCTGGCCCGGTCGGTTCGACGGTCGGCCAGATCGCCCGCCTCAAGGGCGCTCGCGCGGTCGGTATCGCCGGTGGTGCGGAGAAGGTGGCGTGGCTGAAGGAGCTCGGCTTCGATGTCGCGCTCGACCACCGTTCGCCCACATTCAAGGACGATCTCAAGGCGGCCGTGCCGGACGGCATCGACGTGTACTTCGAGAACGTCGGCGGCCATGTGTGGGATGCCGTGCTCCCGCGGCTGAACACCTACGCGAGGGTGCCGGTGTGCGGTCTCGTGGCGCACTACAACCAGACCGAGCTGCCCGAA
>JBBSSC010000308.1:0-3122 GCA_038242465.1 Propionibacteriales bacterium
AACCAGATCGATCGCATTCCGTTCGAGCAGCGTGACCGCGCTCTCGCCGACGTTCGCCGCATCCTCGCCGAGGGGGGTCTGCCCGACGTCGAGGTCATCGGCGTGTCCGCAACGCGTGGCGACGGTGTCGACGACCTCAAGCGAGAGCTCGCCACGCGCATCCGTGCCAAGTCATCGGCCAAGAGCAGGCTGACCGCCGATATCTCCGCTGCCGCGGGTGTTATCGCGCAGGTCGGCGGAACGGCCGAGGCTGCCGGCATCTCGGCATCCGACCGCGAAGAGCTCGACAAGGCGCTCGTCGAGTGCGCGGGCGTGCCTCAGGTTGTCGAGGCCATCGAGTCGTCCACGCGCAGGCGCGCCGCCCAGTACACGGATTGGCCGTTCACCCGCTGGATCGGCCGGATGGGTCCCGATCCGCTCGAAGAGCTGCACCTCGACGGTGACCTCTCGGTCTCGTCGCTGGCCGCCTCGGCGCTGCCCGGGACAGGTACCGTCCAGCGCGCCAGCGCCGAGCTTGCGATCCGCGAGATCGGCGAGAAGGCATCCGAAGGGCTCGAACGCCCGTGGCGGGTCGCTGTGCGTCATGCGTCGAGCCCGAAGGATGTCGACATCGTCGGCGAGCTGGATGCCGCGATCGGCGCGACGAGCGTTGACATCGCCAAGCCTGCCGCGTGGTGGCGCGTCGTCCACGTGCTCCAGCTCGCGGGAGTCGTGGCCGTCGTTGCCGGGCTGGCGTGGTTGATCGCGCAGGCCATCACAAGCTTCACATCGGTCGGCATGCCTGATCTCGGCGACGTTGCCGGCATCCCTGTCGCCGCGCTCGTGGTCGTCGGGGGAGCCATCGGAGGTATCGTGCTGGCCGTGGTGTCACGAACAGCTGCCCGGGCGAGCGGACGCAACAAGGCTGCCAAGGCCGACCGCGCCTTGCGCGGGGCGATCGGAGCTGTCGCCGCCGAGCGGGTCATCGGCCCGATCGAGTCCGAGCTCGACTCCTACCGGACCTACCGGGCGGGCATCCTCACAGCACTCGGCTGAACTTTTCCGATGAGCGTCGTCGGGCGCTGACCGCCGAGGGGCAGCCGCGGCAGGCTCGTTAGTCTTGTGCGCATGGCCGAATATGTCTTCACCCTCCGCAACGTCCGTATGAAGCTGGGCGAGAAGCTCGTCCTCGATGACGTGACGCTCTCGTTCCTCCACGGCGCCAAGATCGGAATCGTCGGCCCGAACGGCACCGGCAAGTCGACGCTGTTCAAGATCATGGCCGGCATGATCCAGCCCAATAACGGCGATGCGATCAAGGATCCCGATGCGACGGTCGGCATCCTGCTGCAGGAGCCGCCGCTGACGGAGGGCAAGACGGTCCTCGAGAACGTCGAAGAGGCCGTCGCCGAGATCAAGGGCAAGATCGACCGGTTCAACCAGATCAGCGAAGAGCTCGCCGATCCCGATGCCGACTACGACACTCTGCTGCCCGAGATGGGCGATCTGCAGACCGACCTCGACCATGCCAATGCGTGGGATCTCGACTCGCGTCTCGCGCAGGCCATGGATGCGCTGCGCTGCCCGCCGCCCGACATGCTGGTCGACAAGCTCTCGGGTGGTGAGCGTCGTCGCGTCGCGCTGTGCAAGCTCCTCCTGGAGCAGCCCGACCTCCTGCTGCTCGATGAGCCCACCAACCACCTGGATGCCGAGAGCGTCCTGTGGCTCGAGCAGCACCTCGCGTCGTACCCCGGCGCCGTCCTGGCGATCACGCACGATCGTTACTTCCTCGACAACGTCGCCGAATGGATCCTCGAGCTCGACCGTGGCAAGACGCACCCCTACGAGGGCAACTACTCGACGTACCTCGAGACCAAGCAGCAGCGTCTTATCGTCGAGGGCAAAAAAGACGCCAAACGGGCCAAGATCCTGGCCAAGGAGCTCGAGTGGGTGCGCTCCAACGCGAAGGCCCGCCAGGTCAAGAACCAGGCGCGTCTGTCCCGCTACGAGGAGATGGCCGCTGAGGCCGAGCGCGGACGCAAGCTCGACTTCGAAGAGATCAACATCCCGGCCGGACCGCGCCTCGGCGATGTCGTCCTCAACGCAAAGGATCTGCGCAAGAGCTTCGGCGACCGCGAGCTGTTCAACGGCCTGACGTTCGACCTGCCCCGCGCAGGCATCGTCGGCGTCGTCGGCCCCAACGGCGTCGGCAAGTCGACA
Source organism: Propionibacteriales bacterium (assembly GCA_038242465.1). GTDB lineage: Bacteria > Actinomycetota > Actinomycetes > Propionibacteriales > Nocardioidaceae > Aeromicrobium. Next base: position 2,200 of record JBBSSC010000308.1, read on the forward strand.
CTGTTCCGGATGATCGTTGGCGAAGAGAAGCCCGATGCCGGCGCGCTCGAGGTCGGTCAGACCGTCAAGATCTCGTACGTCGACCAGGGTCGCGGCGGCATCGACGACAACCTCAACATCTGGCAGCTCATCTCCGGTGAGCTCGACTTCATCAAGGTCGCCAACTTCGAGGTGCCGAGCCGCGCATACGTCGCGTCATTCGGCTTCAAGGGACCGGATCAGCAGAAGCAGGTCAAGGTCCTGTCCGGTGGCGAGCGCACCCGTCTAAACCTGGCGCTGACGCTCAAGATGGGCGGCAACCTGCTGCTGCTCGATGAGCCCACCAACGACCTGGACGTCGAGACGCTGCAGTCTCTGGAGGACGCGCTGCTCGACTTCCCGGGCTGCGCCGTCGTGGTCTCGCACGATCGCTGGTTCCTCGACCGCGTCGCGACTCACATCTTGGCGTGGGAGGGCAATGCCGACAACCCGGCCAATTGGTTCTGGTTCGAGGGCAACTTCGCCGACTACGAGGTCAACAAGGTCGAGCGTCTCGGTGAAGAGGCCGCCCGTCCTCACAGCGTCACGTACCGCAAGCTCACCCGCGACTAGCCCCAACCGGGCCAGATTTGCGGGGTCGTGCACGGTCTCAAAGGGATGATTTCGTGCAGGACCCCGCAAATCCCTGCAGGGCGGTCTATCGCAGCGCCTGACGGACTCTCAGTGCGATGGTTTTGGGCCGTTTCATGTCTTCTACTGTGATGACGATGATTCGCCAGCCGGCTGCCTCGAGCTGTTCGCGGCGCAAATGGTCCCACTGGCGCTGCTCGGCGTCGCGCTCGTGCTGCCAGCCGTCGTACTCGACCACGACCTTCCACCTTCGGTAGACCAGGTCGCCCCGCGCGAGCCATCCGCCGTGGTTGTCATAGATCTCAGCGTTGACC
>JBBSSC010000309.1:0-3094 GCA_038242465.1 Propionibacteriales bacterium
CGCCTGATGGTGCCACCACCAAGATCAGGGTCAAGCTGTACCAGAGCGACGGCGCGACCCGCAGCCTGTTCCTCAACCCCGGCGGGCCGGGCGGTTCGGCCATCGATTTCGCCGACAACATGTTCAACCGCTTCTCCTCAGATGTGCTCAACACATATGACATCGTGGGAGTCGACCCACGAGGCGTCGGGCTCAGCTCGCCGCTGAAGTGCCTGTCCGACGCCGCGTTCGATGTCTACTCGGCGGGCGATCCCGATCCCGACGACGAGGCCGAGGTTCGCGAGCTGCGCGATGGTTTCACCGAGATGGGAAAGGCCTGTGTGGCCAACTCCGGCGAGCTCGCGGCGCATGTCTCAACTGTCGAGGTCGCGCGCGACATGGACGTCGTGCGTGCGCTGGTTGGTCGAGACAAGCTCGACTGGTTCGGTGCGTCGTACGGCACCGAGCTCGGTGCCGTCTATGCGCAGACATTTCCCGCCAAGGTCGGCCGGATGGTGCTCGACGGTGCTGTCGACCCGTCCCTCGACGCGGTTGAATCGAGCTTCTCCCAGGCCACGGGCTTCCAGCGCGCACTCGAGGCGTATATCGCCGACTGCGTGAAGTCCGAGGACTGTCCTCTCGGTAACGATGCCGACGCGGGTGTGCAGCGCATCGTCGATCTCATGGATCAGCTCGATGCCGAGCCGCTGCCCGGCATCGGCGACCGGCAGCTCACGGAGGGCCTTGCCTTCTATGGGATCGCCGTGCCGCTCTACGACCCAGAAACCTGGTCATATCTCACAGCGGCTTTGAAGGAGGCATTCGACGGTGACGGCTCGCTGCTCGTCACGCTGTCCGATATCTATTTCAGCCGCAATAAAGACGGCAGCTACGAGTCGAACCTGGGGCAGGTCATCACTGCCGTCACATGTCTCGACAGTCCCGATGGGTTGACCGAGGAGCAGACCCGCGCCGAGATCCCTCGGTTCGTCGAGGCCTCGCCGGTATTCGGCCGTGCTCTCGCGTGGGGTTCGATGGGCTGCGTCGACTGGCCGATCAAGGCGACCAACCCTCTTCCCGTCATCGACGGAAAGGGCGCGCCGCCCATCCTGGTGCTCGGCACGACCCGTGATCCTGCGACGCCCTACGAGTCGGCGCAGGCGCTGGCATCGCAGCTGGAGTCGGGGGTTCTGCTGACGCGCGACGGCGACGGACACACGGCCTACGCATCGGGCAACAAGTGTATCGAGAAGGCCGTCGACAAATACCTCATCGACGGAACGATGCCTGCCGAGAACACGACCTGCTGAATATCCCGCCAGCGGCGCGGGGCGATCAGCCGCGGGCGTCCTCGTGGTGCCGGATGACCTCGGCGATGATGAAGTTCAGAAACTTCTCGGCGAAGGCAGGGTCCAGATCGGCTTCGAGAGCCAACGCCTTCAGCCGCGTGATCTGCCGCTCCTCACGCGCGGGATCGGCCGCCGGCAGGTCGTGCTCGGCCTTCAGCTTGCCCACGCGTTTGGTGTACTTGAAGCGCTCGGCGAGGACATGGATGAGGGCTGCGTCGATGTTGTCGATGCTGGCGCGGATCTCTTCGAGCTCGGCGCGCGTCGTGTCAGTCACGGGTGAGAGTCTACGGGGATGGGGCAGGTGCACGGCGGCCCCGATCACCCGGTAGACTCGGGCATCGGTTCGGCGGGTGATCCTCGCTGGACCTTGGCCGCCTTAGCTCAGTCGGTAGAGCGTTTCACTCGTAATGAAAAGGTCATCGGTTCGATTCCGATAGGCGGCTCAAGGAATTATTGAACTTCCCCCACGGGCCGCGCACCCCCGGCGCACCCCCACTGGTTCAACCGGCTCAATCCGGTCTCGTCGGCGCTGGTCCCGAGGTAGTGAAGATATCTCTGAGTCGTGCTCAGGTCAGCGTTTCCGAGCCAAGCCTGGACGGTCGTGGGGGAGACACCGGCCTCGAGCCACAGGCACGCCGCGGTATGGCGCAGGTCGTGGAGTCGTCGGCCCCGAGAAGGACAGGGTGCTCTGGTAGTCGAGTTCGACGGCAGACCACGCAGGGCGCGCGGAACCGGGTCTGGCAAGCGCAGGACGTGCTTGATTCCCTGGACGATTTCGGCGACCGCATTCGGCGAACCAAGCACCGCGGCTAGGGCACGTCTCTTTATCGGCGTAGCCAGATCGTGATGGCTCGCAGGACGGCACCGCCGCGGTAGGTCAGGGCGAGTTTGTCGTAGCGGGTCGCGAGTGCGCGCCATTGCTTGAAGACGTTGAAGCCTCGTTCGACGGTGTTGCGCTGTTTGTAGGTCTCGGTGTTGAACGCTGGCGGTCTGCCGCCGGCCTGGCCTCGTCGTTTGCGGTGGCCTTTCTGGTCGGACGGTTCGCTGATCACGGCCTCGATCCCGCGCCTGCGCAGGAGCTCGCGATTCGCCCGGGACGAGTAGGCCTTATCGCCCAGGACCTTGTCGGGCCGGGTTCTGGGTCTGCCGGGTCCGATCCGTGCGACTGACAGCGATTGCATCAACGGTTTGAGCATCGGTGAATCGCCGCTTTGCCCTGGCGTTAGAAGGATTACCAGCGGCCTAGTGTTGCCGTCGCATAGGTGGTGGATCTTGGTCGAGAGGCCACCGCGGGAGCGTCCGACCGCATGGTCAGGTGGCTCGTGGAGCAGATTCTTGTAACTCGATAGATCCCCCTGTGAGGGCATCGGCTCGCGTCAGGTTCGTGCCGTGCTGGTGCGCACGGTTGATCGTCGAATCCACCGAAACAGTCCAGTCGATCTCGCCAGCAGCGTCAGCCTCAGCCAGAAGCTTGGCCAAGATCGCGTCCCATGTGCCGTCGCCGCTGAATTTGCGGTGACGCTTCCAAACGGTCTGCCACGGCCCGAAATCGGACGGCAAATCACGCCACGGTGTGCCCGTCCGGAAGCGGAAGATGATGCCCTCTACGACCTGGCGGTGATCACGAAACGGACGACCACGCTGACCGTCCGAGGACGGCATCACTGGCTCAATGCGGGCCCACTGAGCGTCCGTGAGAAGAGTAGAACGAGACATGAGTCAACAATCTCGCGGTCACACCCTGTCTCTTTAGGAGACACGCCCTA
>JBBSSC010000310.1:0-3076 GCA_038242465.1 Propionibacteriales bacterium
CGACGAACATCTCGACGAAGTCGGAGCCGGAGATCGAGTAGAACGGGACGCCGGCCTCACCCGCGACCGCCCGGGCCAGCAGCGTCTTGCCGGTGCCGGGCGGACCGTAGAGCAGCACACCCTTGGGGATCTTGGCTCCCACGGCCTGGAACTTGGCCGGCTCCTGCAGGAACTCCTTGATCTCGCCGAGCTCCTCGATGGCCTCGTCGCACCCAGCGACGTCGCTGAACGACGTCTTCGGGGTGTCCTTGCTCATGAGCTTGGCCTTGGACTTGGCGAACTTCATGACGCCGCTGCCGCCACCTTGCATCCGGCTCATGATGAACAGGAAGATGCCGACGAATAGAAGCAACGGGAGGAACGATCCGAGCAGCGCACCGAGGAAACTGCCCTGCGGCACCTCGACGTCGTAAGTCTGGAGGTTCTTCTCGGCGTAGGCGATCTGTGCCTTATTGGCCAGCTCGGAGCCCTGGTCGCCGAGCCACTTGGCCTTGACCTGCTTGCCATCCTTGAGCGTCGCCTGGATCTGCTGATCGCCCTCGACGAAGGTGACTTCCTTGACCTTGTTGGCGTCGAGGTAGCCGATCATCGTGGCGGTCTTGACCTGCTTGTAGCCATCGGCGGACGAAGCGACCGAAACCACCGAGACGACGAGGATCACGATAAGAGCGATCCAGAGCCATGGGCCCTTGAAGAGGCGTTTGAAGTTCATGTACGGCGTGGAACGAGTCCACTCCTCCTCATGGGCTGGTCGGAATTCGAACGGTACACGGGGCACTGTTCCATAGGTAGAACGTGTTGACGGGCCGTGCGCGTTCCCGGTGACAGTTCGCCCGCAGCGAAATCGGTCACAGGCCAGCCGGCCTCAGGAGTAGACGTGCGGCGACAGAGTGCCGATGCACCGCAGGTTGCGGTAGCGCTCGTTGTAGTCGAGACCGTAGCCGACGACGAACGCATTCGGGATGTCGAAGCCCACGTACTTGACCTCGACGTCCATGCGCTGGGCTTCGGGCTTGCGCAGCAGCGTCGCGATCTCGACTGACGCGGGGCCGCGCGAGCGCAGGTTGGTGATGAGCCACGACAGCGTCAGGCCGGTATCGATGATGTCTTCGACGATCAGGACGTGGCGGCCGCTGAGATCGGTGTCGAGGTCCTTGAGGATGCGCACGACGCCGGACGACTGGGTGCCCGAGCCGTAGGACGACACCGCCATCCAGTCCATCTCGACATGCCGGTCGAGGCTGCGAGCGAGATCGGCCATGACCATGACCGCGCCCTTCAGGACGCCGACGAGCAGCAGGTCCTGGCCCTCGTAGTCGATCTCGATTTGAGCTGCCATCTCTTTGAGACGAGTGACGATCTGCTCCTCGGTATAGAGGGTCTGATCGAGATCGAGGTCGCCTTCGACATGCGTCTGGTCCACAGGGTCAGCCTCCCACAGGGGTGTCTGCGAACGACAGGGAAGGCCCCGTCCGGCTCGCACTCACACCGCCCGGCAGCTCGACACGCCGCTGCCCGTGCCAGTTCGTGACGAGCCGGTCGAGCTCATCGATGTGGTGGGCGCTGAGCGAAGCTGGATCGGCGCCCGCCGCCAGGGCGTCCCGACGCAGCACGCGCGAGCGAAGTGGCGGCGGCAGAGCCGTCAGCGTCGGAATGTCGAGCGGATCAGTTACGGCCGCTGCCAGGGCGTCGAGGTACACGCTGTCGGCGCGCACCTGGTCTGCCGTGCGCGCCAGAGCCTCGGCGACACCGCCGCCCAGGACGTCCTCCAGCAGCGGCATGACCTCGGTGCGCAACCGCGAGCGACGGTACGCCGGATCGCTGTTGTGAGGATCGGTCCACCAGTCGAGCTCGTGTGCCCGGCAGATCTGCTCGGTGTCGGCGCGCCGCAGTCCCAGCATCGGACGCCGCCAGACGCCGTCGCGAGCCACCATGCCCGAGATGGAACGTGGACCCGACCCCCGGCCCAGGCCCAGCAGGACCGTCTCGGCTTGGTCGTCGAGGGTGTGGCCGAGCAGGACTGCGTCAGCGCCGAGCCCGCCGAGAGCTCCGAGGCGGGCGGCGCGGGCGGCAGCCTCTGGGCCGCCCTCTTTGCCGACCACGACGGGATCGACGCGTGTATCGATCCCCAGACTCCTGAGCTGTGCGGCGGCTCGCTCGGCGACCTGGTCAGAGGCTTCCTGGAGGCCATGATCGACCACGACCGCCGCGAGGTCGAACGACTCACGCTCCGCGACGAATGCCGTGACCGCGGCAAGTGCCAGCGAGTCGGCTCCGCCGGAGACGCCGACCACGATCCGTGAACCCGGCTCGAGATCGGCCAACGCAGCCCGGACGAGATTGCGTCCGGTTGCGACGGCCGGATCGAGTGCTCCTCCCACCGATGTCAGCCGTGGACGCGCTTGACCCACGCCGGGGGGTCGAGGATCTCAGCCTTGCCGGGCAGATTGGCGGGCTCGGCCCACACCGCATTGAAGCCGTCGAGGCCGACCATCTCGGTGACCTCGCGGACGAAGCTCGCGCCATCGCGGTACTGGCGCATCTTGGCGTCGATGCCGAGGAGGCGACGCAGCAGCTTGTCGAGGGTGCCAGCACCCTGCCGGCGCTGCGTGAACCTGCGGCGGATCTCGTCGACCGTGGGGATGACGTCGGGCCCGACCCCGTCCATCACGACATCGGCATGGCCCTCGAGCAGCGACATGATGCCGGTCAGCCGATCGACGATCTCGCGCTGCTTGTCGTTCTGGAACACATCAGCCAGCGATGCATCGGACTCGCCGCGCGCGATGCGCAAAGCCTCGCCCAGGCCGTCGGTCGCCATCGACGTCAGGGCCGACGAATCGAGATTTGTTGCGTCGATAAACTCGTCGATCAGCGATCTCATGTGGCCGCGCATCCACTCGACCGCCGTGAACTGAACCCGGTGGGTCTCTTCGTGCAGGCACACCCACAGTCGGAAGTCGTGCGGGTCGACGCCGAGCTGGCGCTCGGCCTGGACGATATTCGGCGCGACGAGCAGGAGGCGTCCGCCCTCGCCGCGTGGCCCGTCCCAGAACGGGGCAAACTGGCCGAGGAC
>JBBSSC010000311.1:0-3052 GCA_038242465.1 Propionibacteriales bacterium
CCACGACTGATCCGGCGGGCCGTGATCGGGGAAGTGCCCGACGTACGCCATCGCGGCATCGTGCAGTCGCGAGTTGCTCGCGACGGCGTTATCGCCCCACGGGCCGGTCGCGCCGGCCAGGCTCGTGAACATTCCGCCCGCTTCACGCACGACGATGTCGAGCGCCGCCATGTCCCACAGCTTGAGTTCAGGTTCGGCAGCGATGTCGACCGCGCCCTCGGCCAGCAGCATGTACGACCAGAAGTCGCCGTAGGCGCGGGTGCGCCAGCAGCGTCGCATCAAGGCGGCAAATGCCTCACCGCGACCGATCGTCTCCCAGCCGTGGAGGGAGGAGTAAGACAGCGATGAGCTCTCGAGATCCGACACCTGCGAGACACGGATCTGCCGCGATGACATCAGTGACTTGCCGGTGTGAGCACCGGTGCCCTTGCTGGCCCACCAGCGGCGGCCGAGCGCGGGGGCCGAGACACAGCCGGCGACGATCTCGCCGTCCTCTTCGAGCGCGATGAGGGTCGCCCAGATGGGGACGCCACGCACGAAGTTGGAGGTGCCGTCGATCGGGTCGATGATCCAGCGTCGGCCGGCAGCATCGGCCGTGCCATCTTGCTCACCGGCCTCCTCACCGAGCACGATGTCGCGACCGCGTGCGGATTTGAGGGTGCGCCGGATAGCAGCCTCGACGGCCTGGTCCGAATCGGTCACGTAGGTCATGTCGGGCTTAGTCGAGACCTGGAGGTCGACGGCACCGAAGCGATCCATCGAGAGATTGTCGGCGTTGTCGGCCAGCACGTGAGCGAGGCGCAAGTCGTCGTTGTACGAGTGGGCCATGACCCTCAGGGTACGACGTTCGAGCGCCCGAAGCCCCCTCGGGACACGGTCAGTAGTCGTCGCGTTGATTCATGCTGGCCAGGATGCGCCTAAACGACTCGACCCGCTCGGTGGCGAGTGTGTTGTCGGCTACTGCGAGGTCGAGCGCACACTCGGGCTCGGTGGCCGAGTGCAGGCAGCCGCGCGGACAGTCTCGCGCAACATCTCGCAGATCGGGGAAGGACTTGATCAGGTCGTCGACCTGGACGTGGGCGAGTCCGAATGATCGGATGCCCGGGGTGTCGATAATCCAGCCGCCGAAGGGCAGCTCGAGGCTGATCGCGGACGTCGAGGTGTGACGCCCGCGCCCCGTGACGGCGTTGACATAGCTGACCGATCGGTTGGCGTCCGGCACCAGTGCGTTGACGAGGGTCGACTTGCCGACGCCGCTGTGGCCGACTAGGACGCTCGTGCGGTCTCGTAGGACATCGCGGACCGCATCGAGGTCTCCGCCCTGACGCGTTACGACGACGCGCACGCCGAGCGGCTCGAGCATCGCGACGAGCTCATCGGCCGAGCCGAGGTCGGACTTGGTCAGGCACACCAGTGGTTCCATGCCGGCGTCGAAGGCCGCGACGAGGCAGCGGTCGATCAGGCCAGGACGGGGCGGGGGATCGGCCAGCGCCGCGACGATCACGAGCTGATCGGCATTCGCGACGATGATGCGCTCGATGGGATCGTCGTCATCGGCCGTGCGGCGCAGGACCGTGCGGCGGGGCTGGACCTCGACAATGCGTGCGAGCGAGCCCTCGTCGCCGGTGACATCGCCCACGACCCGGACGTGGTCGCCGACGATGACGCCCTTGCGGCCGAGATTGCGCGACTTCATCGCGGTGAGCGTGCGCCCGTCGTTGTCGAGCGTCACGGTGTAGCGGCCGCGGTCGATCGTCACGACGCGGGCCGTGTCGGCCTCGTCGTAGTTGGGTCGGATCTTGGTGCGCGGCTTGGTATGGCGGCGCGGACGCTCGAATCGCGCGTGCTCGTCGTCATCGCGCATGTCAGGCGTCGTTCGTCATGAGTCGTTCCCACACCGGTGCGAAGTTGGGATACGTCTTAATTGTCGTGGCGACGTTCTCGACCAGCAGCTCCGGCACCCTCAGACCCAGGACCACGGCGGCGTGCGCCATACGGTGATCGTCATATGTGCGGAAGGTCGCGCCGTGAAGCGGGCGGGGACGGATCAGCAGGCCATCTTCGAGCTCTTCGGCATCGCCGCCGAGGCGGTTGATCTCGGCGACGAGTGCTGCGAGCCGATCGGTCTCGTGACCGCGCAGGTGCGCGACGCCGGTCAGACGTGACGGGGTGCTTGCGAGAGCCGCGATCGCGGCGATGACGGGGGTCAGCTCGCCGACATCGTGCAGATCGAGCTCGACTCCGGTCAGCACGTCGCCTGCGGCGAAGAGGAGATCTGTGCCGTCATCGGTGACGACGCCACCGAACGCGGTGACGATCGTGCGCCAGGCATCGCCGGCCTGATCCGTAGCGCTGGGCCAGTTGCGGATACGAACTCTGCCTCCGGTGACGAGAGCCCCGCCGATGAAGACACCGGCATTCGACAGATCGGGCTCGATCTCTACATCGAGGGCGTCGACCGATCCGCGATGGACGATCCAGCGGGCCGGCTCGTCGCACCCCTGCACGTGCTCAGTGATGCGGACGCCGCGCCGTCGCAGCTCGGCGACCGTCATCTCGATGTGCGGCATCGACGGCAGACTGCTGCCGGTGTGACGCAGGTCGAGGCCCTTTTCGAAGCGGGTGCCAACGAGCAGCAGCGCCGAGATGAACTGGCTAGACGACGAGGCATCGATCTCGATGGGGCCGCCAGCCACCTCGCCGGTCGCGTGGACGGTGAAGGGGAGCGACCCGCGCCCGCCGTCGTCGACCTCGACGCCGAGGCGGCGCAGAGTAGCGATCGTCGTGGCCATGGGACGCACGCGTGCATGCTCGTCGCCGTCGAACGTGATGGGCGCGCTGCCGAGCGCGGCGAGCAGAGGCACGAACCGCATGACGGTGCCCGCGAGCCCGCAGTCGATCGTCGCGGGCTCGGTGCTGGAGGACGTGGGCGGCGTGACGGTCCACGTCATACCATCGCGCTCGATCGTCGCGCCGAGCGTCGTCAGCGCTGCGGCCATGAGGTTGGTGTCTCGGGAGCCGAGCGGCCGGGTGATGACCGAGGGGCCGTCAC
>JBBSSC010000312.1:0-3051 GCA_038242465.1 Propionibacteriales bacterium
GGTCTCGTTCAGCGTCGGCGTCGCCGATCTCGGCGGAAATCCGCTGATCCTCGACACCGCGACGACGCAGGGCGGACGAGGCGAGTCCACAGCTGACACCGCGCGGGTTCTCGGCAGCATGACTAGCGCGATCGTGTGGCGCACATATGCGCAGGCCGGGCTCGAGGAGATGGCCGCCTACGCCGGCGTGCCGGTCGTCAACGCCTTGAGCGATGACTTCCACCCGTGCCAGATCCTGGCCGATTGGCAGACCGTGATCGAGCACAAGGGGAGTCTCGCGGGGCTGACCGTGGCGTATCTCGGCGATGGCGCCAACAATATGGGCCACTCGTACCTGTTGGGCGGTGCGACGGCCGGGATGCACGTGCGTATTGGCGCGCCTGTGGGCTACCAGCCCGAGCCCCGGATCGTCAGCGACGCCGCGAGGATCGCGGTTACGACAGGGGGATCGGTGATGGTGACCGATGACGCTGCCGCGGCTATGAAGGGAGCCGATGTCGTCATCACCGACACCTGGGTCTCGATGGGCCAGGAAGCTGAGAAGGAGGCACGTCTGCTCCTGTTCGGCGACTACTCGATCACGGCCGAGACACTCGCACTCGCTGCTCCTGACGCGATCGTGCTGCACTGCCTGCCGGCCTATCGCGGCCTCGAGATCTCCTCGGAGGTACTCGACGGACCGCAGAGCGTCGTGTGGGACGAGGCCGAGAACCGCCTGCACGCCCAGAAGGCACTGCTGATTTGGCTGTTGGAGCGGTCCCGATGACGGGTACAGCATGAGCGCTGCTGATTCCAAGACAGCGCGCCAGCAGGTCATCGTCGAGCTGCTGACGCGCCATGCGGTGCGGTCGCAGGGTGACTTGGTCGACCGCTTGGAGGCCCAGGGCATCCATGCGACGCCCTCGACGGTCTCGCGCGATCTCGTCGAGCTCGACGCGGTGCGCATCCGCCACGCCGACAGCGGCCTGATCTACGCCGTCCCGGCGGAGGGCGGAGACACGACACCGCGCCCAGCAACGGGCAGCACGGCAGCGCTCGCGCGCCTGACTCGCATCACGCGGGAGCTGCTCGTGACCACCCAGGTATCAGCCAATCTCGTGGTCCTGCGCACTCCGCCGGGCGCGGCCCAATATCTCGCCTCGGCTATCGATCACTCGGCGCCCGAAGATGTCATCGGCACGATCGCCGGCGACGACACGGTCCTGTTGATCTGCCGCGATCCCGCCGGCGGCGCCGCGGTCGCCACTCGTTTCACGGACCTTGCCGGTCCGTCACCCAAGGAGAACTCGTGACACATCCCACAAACCCCGGTTCACCCTCGGAGCCCGCCGAAGGTACCGCCCTGTGGGGTGGACGCTTCGCGACCGGACCGTCGCCCGAGCTCGTCGAGCTCTCTCGCTCGACGCACTTCGACTGGCGGCTCGCCCCTTACGACCTCGCAGGATCGCGCGCCCACGCCTTTGTGCTCCAGGCCGCTGGCCTGTTGAGCCGCGATGACCTGATCGCGCTGATCTCCGGCATCGATGCGTTGGACGCCGACGTCGCCTCGGGTGAGTTCGTCGCCCAGCCCGGTGACGAGGACGTCCACACGGCCCTCGAACGGGGTCTCCTGGAGCGCCTCGGACCCGATCTGGGCGGACGCCTGCGGGCCGGACGCTCGCGCAACGACCAGATTGCGACGCTGTTCAAGATGTATCTGCGCGATCACGGCAAGAAGATCGCGGCGCTCATGACCTCGCTCGTCGAGGCCCTCGCGGCGCAGTCCGAGACGCATCTCGGCGTGGCCATGCCCGGCCGCACACATCTGCAGCATGCGCAGCCCGTCCTGCTCTCGCACCACCTGCTGGCCCACGCATGGCCGCTTGTGCGCGATCTCGATCGCCTCGCCGACTGGGACGACCGCGTCGCGGCCGACTCGCCCTACGGTTCGGGCGCGCTGGCCGGCTCGTCGCTGGGTCTGGATCCCGAGAAGGTCGCCGCGGATCTGGGCTTCACCGGCTCGACCGCCAATTCGATCGACGGCACGGCCGCGCGAGACTTCGTCGCCGAGTTCGCCTTTGTGACGGCCCAGATCGGCATCGATCTGTCGCGGTTCGCCGAGGAGATCATCATTTGGAACACCAAGGAGTTCGACTTCGTCACGCTGCACGATGGCTACTCCACGGGGTCGAGCATCATGCCTCAGAAGAAGAATCCCGATATCGCCGAGCTGGCCCGCGGTAAGTCGGGCCGGTTGATTGGCAACCTCGCAGGGCTGCTCGCGACGCTCAAGGGACTGCCGCTGGCCTACAACCGCGATCTCCAGGAGGACAAGGAGCCCGTGTTCGACTCGATCGACACGCTCGAGGTCCTGCTACCGGCGTTCACCGGGATGGTCGCGACGCTGGCGTTCAACACCGAGCGCATGCAGGCACTGGCTCCCCAGGGCTTCGCGCTGGCGACTGATATCGCGGAATGGCTGGTTCGCGAGGGCGTCCCGTTCCGCGATGCGCACGAGCTCTCCGGGGCATGCGTGCAGGCGTGCGAACAGCGTGGCATCGAGCTGTGGGACCTCTCCGACGAAGACTTCGCCGCCATCTCGCCCGCGCTCACACCTGGCGTGAGAGAGGTTCTGACGGTCGAGGGTTCGCTCGCGTCGCGCGACTCCCGTGGCGGCACCGCGCTGGTGCGTGTCACGGAGCAGCTGGCCGAGCTGCGGGCACGTCTGGCCTGACCCGGGCCCCGCTAGGCTCTGCGCATGCGTTCTCGTCTTGTCGCCGCTGTGGCGACTACTGTCCTGCTGTCCCTGGTCACCGCGTGCGGAGGCTCCGACGATTCCGGAGACCAGGCCGACAAGGCCGGCGCGGACGGCAAGACCGACTCCTCCCAGGCGTCGGGCGAGTGGACCTACATCGGGCGCGGCACCGCCGACAAGAAGGCCGAGCTGCCGTCGCCCGAGCCGAAGGCCGCTGACGCCCTGACGATCACCACGAACCGCGGCGACTTCAAGGCCACGCTCACGGCAGATTCCGCGCCGTGCACGGTGAACTCATTCGCCTCCCTCGCGGCGCA
>JBBSSC010000313.1:0-3040 GCA_038242465.1 Propionibacteriales bacterium
CTCGAGCGCCGAGTAGTCGCGGAACGCATCGGGGTGACCGATCTTGGGATTGAACGAGTCGAGCTTGTCGTGCGCCTTCTTCTTGGTGTCATCGCTCATCCACGGCAGCGCCGAGATGCTCAGGCGATATGCCTCGAGAAGATTGTCGATCAGCTCGGTCATCCGCTCACGGGATGCGGGCGGGAACTCCGTGCGGACGTAGATTTTGCCGACCGCCTCGCCCATCGCGCCCTCGACGAAGCCGACCGCGCGCTTCCAGCGGGGCCGCAGCTCGTCGGTGCCGCTCAGCGTGCGGCCGTAGAACTCGAAGTTGGCCGCGACGAACTCCGAGGACAGGTACGGCGAGGCGCTGTGGACGACCTGCCAGCGCAGCCAGTCCTTCCAGGCCTCGAGCTCTGAGTCGACCAGCAGTGTCTCGAGACCTTCGAGGAACGAGGGCTGCGACACGACGACCTCGGAGAGCGTCTGCGCAGGCACCTGCGCGCCATCGGACCACGAGGTCCAGTCGAAGGAGGGCGCGAGCGACTGCAAGGCGTCGGTAGCCAGCAAGTTGTAGGTCTTCTGGGCGTCGCGGCACGCGACTCGGTCCCAGTGGAACGCAGCGAGGCGTGTCTCGAGATCCATGATGCGGGCGGCTCGTCCGGCAGCGCCGTCGAGACCTGCGAGACCGAGCAGCGTTGTCAGGTGGTCGACATACGCCGTGCGAATGTCGGCGGACTCCTCTTCGCGGTAGTAGGACTCGTCGGGCAGGCCGATGCCGCCCTGGAAGAGATGCGTCACGTAGCGATCGGGATTTCCGCGATCGGGCCCGATGTACATGCCGAAGACACTTCCAACGCCCTGGCGGTCGAGGACGCCAAGGGTCGTGACGAAGCTCGCGATGTCGGTGATCGCGTCGACCTGGGCGAGCTCGGCGGTCAGCGGCTGCACGCCGAGCGCCTCGATGCGCTCCTCGTCCATGAAGCTCGCGTACAAATCGCCGATCTTGCGCTGCTCGTCGTCGGTAGGCGACTGGCCCGCCGTCTCGATGATCTCGCGGACCTTGGCTTCGGCCTCGTCGACGAGGTGCACGAAGGAGCCAGCGGTGGCGCGGTCGGGCTGGATCTGCGCGGTCTTGAGCCAAGGGCCGTTGACGTGGCGGAACAGATCATCCTGAACTCGGATGGCGGGGTCGAACTGCGTTATGTCGATGCCGTGATTCACGCCAGTAGGCTACACAGGTGAGCAAGAGCCTTCCCGCACGATTGACCGTCATCCGTACAGAGCCGGTCGCCCCATCGATGACCAGGGTCGTCCTGGGAGGAGAGGGTTTCGACGACTTCGCCCGAAATCACGCCGCGATGCGTCAGCCCTACACCGACCAATACGTCAAGCTCGTGTTTGTGCCCGAGGGCTTCGACTACCCCGAGCCGCTCGACCTGGATGTCGTGAAGAGCACGATGCCGCAGGAGGCCTGGCCGGTACTGCGCACGTACACCGTGCGCTGGGTCGATCTCGAGGCGCGCGAGCTCGCGATCGACTTTGTCGTCCACGGCACGGGCGCCGACGGAGGGCACGGCGTCGCAGGTCCCTGGGCGGCCGGCGCGCAACCCGGCGACGTGATCCACGTGCGCGGGCCCAACGGCGGCTACGCGCCCGATCTCGATGCCGACTGGCACCTGTTCGTCGGTGACGAGGCTGGTCTGCCGGCCATCGCCGCCTCGCTCGAGGCGATGCCGGCGGGAGCACAGGCCGTCGCACTCATCGAGATCGACGGACCCGCCGACGAGATCGAGCTGCTGACCGCCACCGACCTCGACCTGCGCTGGCTACACCGCGGCGATGCCGAAGCCGGCACCACGACGCTGCTCGACGATGCGGTGCGAGCGCTCGACTGGCGACCGGGCCGCGTGCAAGCCTTCGTGCATGGCGAGTCGGCGCTGCTCAAGAGCGTCCGGCCGTACGTCCTGAAGGATCGGGCCGTGGCCAAGGCCGATGTCTCGGTATCGGCCTATTGGCGCCGAGGAGCGACCGAAGAGGGCTTCCGGGTGTGGAAGTCCGAACAGACCGACGCCGTCATACGACCGGGCACCTCTTGAGGGCATCCGGACGGTAACCTCATCGGGTGACTGAACTGCGCAACGTGGCCGTCATCCTCGCGGGTGGAACTGGTACCAGGGTCGGGCTCTCGATCCCCAAGCAACTCATCAAGATCGCCGGCAAGACGATCATCGAGCACACGATCGCCGCCTTCGAGGCATCGCCGTTGATCGACGAGATCGTGATTCTGATGACGCCGGGGCATCTCGACCCCGTCCGCGCGATCGTGCAGAACGGCGAATATGCCAAGGTCACGCAGATCGTCGAGGGTGGTCAGACACGCAACGAGTCGACGAGTCGGGCGCTCGAGGCGCTGGGCACCGACGAGTGCAATGTGCTGTTCCACGACGCCGTCCGGCCGCTCGTCTCGCAGACCATCATCGGCGATGTCGTCGCGGCGCTCGCGACGCATCGAGCCGTTGACACCGCGATCCCGTCGGCCGACACGATTGTTCAGGTACACGACACAGCTCGGGGCGAGACCGAGATTATTGAGGACGTCCTGCAGCGCTCGCTCCTGCGCCGCGGCCAGACACCACAGGCCTTCCGGCTGTCGGTTATCCGCGAGGCGTATGGGCTCGCATGGAAGGATCCCGGTTTCACAGCCACCGATGACTGCACGGTCGTCCTGCGCTACCTGCCCGAGGTGCCCATCGCGGTCGTCGCGGGCCACGAGCGCAATATGAAGGTCACCGAGCCCATCGACGTCTACATCGCCGACAAGCTCTTCCAGCTGCACTCCGCGGACACCCCCGAGCAGCTGACCGACGACCAGTACCGCGCTGCGCTGGCGGGCAAGACCATGGTCGTGTTCGGCGGCTCGTACGGTATCGGCGGCGACATCGCCGAGCTGGCCCGAGGCTTCGGGGCAACGGTCCACACGTTCTCGCGCTCGTCGACCAACACGCACGTCGACCGCCGCGAGGACATCACGGCGGCGGCGCTGAAGGTGTTGAAGCAG
>JBBSSC010000314.1:0-3034 GCA_038242465.1 Propionibacteriales bacterium
GCCAAGATCGCGTGGGGCGTCACGACGATGTACGCCGATGTCGCAGATCTGTATCTCGAGAAGGTCACGGGCGACACCTACGAGTACGACGGCCAGCAGGTGCCGCTGGAGACCCGCGAGGAGACCTTTGAGGTGGCCGGCGGGGAACCCGAGACCATCACGGTGCGGTCGACGCGCCATGGGCCGATCCTCTCGGATCTCGACGACGACATCCGCGATGTCGGTGACGCCGTGCAGGCCGATGCCGCGCGCGGATCGTACGAGGTAGCGCTGAGCTGGACTGCGCTCGAGCCCAAGCCGACGATCAAGGCCGTCTTCGCGTTGGGCAAGGCGCAGGACTGGAAGCAGTTCCGTGCCGCGGCCAAGTTGTTCACGGTGCCCTCGCAGAATCTGATCTACGCCGATACCGATGGCAATATCGGCTACCAGGCGCCCGGCATCATTCCCATTCGCGGCAAGGGCGACGGCCGCTGGCCAGTTCCTGGTTGGGATCCGGCATATGAGTGGGCTGGCTCGATCCCATTCGACTCCCTGCCGAACATCTACAACCCCGGCGAGGGCTTCATCGTCACGGCCAACAACAGGGTCATCGGCGATCAGTACACCGAGACGCTGGGCGCCGATACCGCCGCGGGATACCGCTCCGAGCGCATCCGCGACCTGATCGAGGGCAAGGACGATCTGACAGTCGCCGACATGTCGCGATTCCAGAACGACACGTACAACGCCAATGCGGCCAGACTCGTGCCGGAACTGCTCAAGGTGGGCCTCGATACGACGTACTACCGCCAGGGTCAGGCGACGCTCAAGACGTGGGACTTCAAGCAGGATGCCGACTCGCCAGGAGCCGCGTACTTCAGTGCGGTGTGGCGCAGTCTGCTCGCGCGGACCTTCCACGACGAGTTGCGCAAGGGCCAGTGGCCCGATGGCGGCGAGCGCTGGTTCAACATCGTCGACTCGATCATCGATCAAGCGGGCAATCACTGGTGGGACGACGTCACGACGCCCGCGGTTCGCGAGACTCGTGACGAGATCCTCGCGGCCGCGATGCGCGATGCCCGAGATGAGCTCACGATGCAGCAGTCGAGCCGGCCGAGCGAGTGGCGCTGGGGCAAGCTGCACGGTCTCGAGCTGGTCAATCCGACCCTCGGTGACTCGGGCGTCGGTCTGGTCAACCGTCTGTTCAACCGGGGCCCCTACGGCGTGGGTGGCGGGGGCGGGATCGTCGACGCGACGAGCTGGAATGCGGCAGAGGGATATGAGGTCACGGCAGCGCCATCGATGCGGATGATCGTCGATCTGGCCGATCTCGATGCCTCGCGCTGGATTCAGCTGACTGGAAACTCGGGGCACGCATTCCACCCGCACTACGTCGATCAGCAGGACATGTGGTCCAAGGGCGAGACTCTGCCGTGGGCCTTCGGTAAGAAAGCCGTCGACGCCGCGACGGAGGACACGCTGACCCTGCGCCCCAGAGGCACCTGATGCTCGTCCGGCCTCATCGGCGGGTGTCGGATTCCCATGAGGCTTAGTGTCTTGCGCAGGCACCCAGTGGTGGTGGAGCTAGGGGACCGGGACGCGGAACAGTCCTGCCGGGGTGAGGGCCATGTGCACAGGGACGTCGTGGGGCTCGTGCGGCACCTGGGGCATCAGCTCGTGCGTGAACACCAGTGCGCACAACGGAGCGAGGACGTCCGCGAGGGCGCGGTCGTAGTAACCGGCACCGCGTCCCAACCGGTGTCCCGCATGATCGACCGCGAGAGCCGGGACGATGACGGCATCACAGGTCGTCACGGCGGTTGAGCCGAGCCGGGACCCGGCTGACTCGGGGATTCCGAGCGATGTCATCGCGATCGGTGCGGCAGGATCATGAACCACCCAGTCGAGCGTGTGGTCGTGGAGGCTGATCGGGACGATGACCTCGATGCCGCGTGCGTGCAGGCCCGCGATGAGCGGCACCGTGCCGGGTTCGGACGCCATCGACAGATAGCAGGCGATGCGGCTGGCGCGGGCAACAACAGGCACGGTGAGTGCGTGCAGAGCGATCGATTCGGCGGCGTCTGTGCGTTCGGCAGCGCTCATGGACCGTCGCCGGACGAGCAGCTCGCCGCGTAACTGAGCCTTCACCACGTCGCTGACGCTAACCTATTGGCGATGTCCGGACTTTCGAATGCGCAACGGCGAATGGCCGATGCAGACGTGCCCCAGCGTGCGATCGACGTGTTCTCGTCGTTCTACGCCCAGCTCGAGCAGGGTGAGACGGGGATGATCCCCGAGTCGGAGGTCGACCCGTTGGTCGACATCGACCACGCGTCCGCGATCACGCTGAGCGACCAACAATGTCGCGAAGCTGCTGCGGTCACCGCGGTTATCAAGCTCAACGGCGGCCTCGGCACGTCGATGGGGCTCGATCGCGCCAAGACGCTCCTGCCGGTGCGCAACGACCTGACGTTCCTCGACGTCATCGTCGGTCAAGTGCGGCACCTGCGGTCGGAGCTGGATGTGCGGATGCCGCTGCTGTTCATGAACAGCTTCCGAACGCGCGACGACACCCTCGCGGCGCTCGCGAAGTACGACGATCTCGTGGTCGACGGTCTCCCGATCGACTTCGTGCAGAACCGCGAGCCCAAGCTGCGTGCCGATGACCTCTCGCCCGTCGACTGGCCCGCCGATCCATCGCTGGAGTGGTGCCCTCCCGGCCACGGCGACCTGTACACCGCGCTCGAGGTCTCGGGCATCCTGGACGCGCTGATCGAGGCGGGCTTCCGTTACGCCACGGTCTCGAATGCCGACAACCTCGGCGCTGCTCCTGACGCAGCCATGATGGGTTGGTTCGCGGCATCGGGTGCGCCGTATGCCGCCGAGGTCTGCCGCCGCACCGCCGCCGATGTCAAGGGCGGGCACATTGTTGTGCGCAAGAGCGATGGCCGCCTGGTCCTGCGGGAGACCGCGCAGACGCCCGACAAGGATTCCGCCGCCGCGGCTGATCCGGAGCGCCATCGTTACTTCCACACAAACAACCTTTGGTTCGACC
>JBBSSC010000315.1:0-2990 GCA_038242465.1 Propionibacteriales bacterium
AACGGTCTCGAAGATCGCGGAACTGCTGCTCGAGCGACATCAGCTCGCCGAACATCCCGTTGTACGAGTCGGCGTCCTCGACGGGGTTGGTGCGCTGCAGCTTCGATTTGATCTCGGCGGTCCGGCGGCCCAGCGTCAGCAGCTGAAGCCGGATGATGACGGATGTCACGACCGCCGCGGTGTTGCCCTCACGCGCCCGCAGCGGCTCGACGGCCGCGATCGACAGGATGCGCTTGGCATCGTCATCGGCGACCGAGTCGGCCAGCTGCGGAAGCCAGTTGCTGTCGGGGCGAACCGGCCATGGCATCGCCTCGATGTGCTTCCAGAGCATTTTCGAGATGGGATGCGTGAAGTCATTGTCGTCGAGGTCGTCGGCATGCGTCGAAGCGAGATGCGGATGCTGCACGATCGCCTTGAGCGCCTCTCGCTCGTCGGCGAACTGCGGCAGCCCAAAGTTGACTGCGGGCGATGGCAGCGATGGTTCCGGTGCGGGCTCGGCAGGCGCCTGACCGTTGGGCCTGGTGCTGCCGGGCTTGGCGGGTCCGGCCTTCGCCGCGATAGCTAGGCGTCGGCGATGCTCGCCACGCACCTGGTCGACGTCGGTGCCGACGCGTCCGGCGATCTCACGCAGCAGCTCGTCGATCTTGGAGCGGTCGCGGATGGCCGACGCCAGGCCTACGGCTTCGCGCACGGCATCGACGCGCTGATCGCCACGGTCGAGGTCGTACTTGCTCAGCATGTTGTCGAGCACGAACCGGTACAGCGGGATGCGCGACGCGACGAGCTCGCGCCCCGCGGCATCGCCGTCGGCCAGCCGCAGATCGCACGGGTCCATGCCGCGCGGCTCGACCGCGACATAGGTCTGCGCGACGAACTGCTGATCGCCGTTGAAGGTCTTGATCGCGGCGCGCTGCCCGGCCTCGTCGCCGTCGAAGGTGAAGATGACCTCGCCGTGGAAGGCCTGGTCGTCCAGCATGAGCCGCCGCATAACACGGGCGTGATCTTCGCCGAAGGCAGTGCCGCACGTCGCCACAGCCGTCGTCACGCCCGCCTCATGGCATGCCATGACGTCGGTGTACCCCTCGACGATGACGGCCTGGCCCGTCGACGAGATCGAGCGGCGAGCCAGGTCGAGCCCGTAGAGGACCTGGCTCTTCTTGTAGATCGGCGTCTCGGACGTGTTGAGGTACTTGGCCTCAACTCTGTCGTCGTCGAACATCCGCCGAGCGCCGAAGCCGATGACCTCGCCCGTCATCTCGCGGATGGGCCACAGCAGGCGACCGCGGAACCGGTCGTACAAGCCCCGCGAGCCGCGTGAGGCGAGCCCGCCGGTGATGAGCTCGTCGTCGGTGTAGCCCTTGCCCTTGAGATGTGCGACCAGCAGCTCCCCCCCGCGCGGCGCGAAGCCCATGCCGAACTTCTCGGCCGCGGCTTGCGTGAAACCTCGGTCTGCGACGAACTGGCGGCCTGCCTGGGCATCCTGCGCCGACTGCAGCGTAGCGGCATAGAACTCGCTGGCCTCGCGGTGCGCCGCGAGCAGCCGCGGGCGCTGGTGGGGATCGCGCCGGGGGCCGGGCGTCCCGCCCTCCTCGTAGCGCAGCGTGATGCCGCCCTTGGCAGCGAGTCGCTCGACCGTCTCGACGAAGCTCAGGCCCTCGATCTCCATCACGAACTTGAAAACGTCACCGCCGGCACCGCAGCCGAAGCAGTGATACGAACCCACCGACGGACGGACGTTGAACGATGGCGACTTCTCGTCGTGGAATGGGCACAGCCCTTTGCGAGAACCGCCGCCGGCGTTCTTGAGCGTGACGTACTGCTCGATGACCTCGTCGATGCGGGTGCGTTCACGGACGAGCTGGATGTCCTCGTCCTTGATGCGCCCGGCCATGCGTGCATCGTAGTCGCCGCCACCGACCCTGCGATGACATCACCACCAACGTGCTGATGCGCACACAGGTGGGATGAGGTTACGAGAGAAGACGGCGGGCCCAGACGCGGGCCGAGACGTCTGTCAGGCTCGCAACCTGATCGATCACGACGCGGCGCCGGGCGGCGTCATCGGACGCGGCAACGAAGTCCGGAACAAACTCCGCCTCCAGCTCACGTCCCTCGGACCCGTCGAGCACCTCGACGAGCGCCAGCAACAGCTCCCGCTGCTCGCCGAGCGTTCCGGCCCGGTCGACCGATCGCATGACGTAGTGCGCCGCGATTGACTTGAGCACCGTGATCTCGTCGCGCGTGCCGGCCGGAACCTCCAGATCGGCGCTGAATCGCGTCAACGGACCCGCGCCCCACGCATCGACCGTCGCCAGCTCGGCGGCGCGCGCGAAACGTCCGATCAACGTAGAGGTCAGGCTCTTCAGAACCGCGTGTTCGATCCGGCTACCGTCGAATGATGAGGTGGGCCACTCGGGTAGCGCTTGCAGTCGTCCCAGCGCCGCGTCAAGCCGCTCGTCGGACGCCAACGCGTCGTACCAGTCGCGTGCCACATCGCGGATCGCGCCGACGTCGAGTGACTCCCGGCGTAGCTCGAACCATCCACCGACGACGCCATCCTCGACATCGTGCACGGAGTACGCGATGTCATCGGCCAGATCCATGACCTGGGCCTCGATAGGTCGGCGCAGCACTGGCGCTCCGTCGCGCAACCAGTCGTAGACCGGACGGTCGTCGGCATAGACGCCAAACTTGTCACCGCCGTCAGGAGCATCCCCGCGCGCCCAGGGGTACTTGACGCACGCCGACAGCGTCGCCCGTGTGAGATTCAGCCCCACGCTGCGTCCATCCGGCGCGAACGCCTTGGACTCGAGCCGGCTCAGGATGCGCAGGGTCTGGGCATTGCCCTCGAATCCCCCGCATGTCTGCGCGGCCTGATCGAGCGCAACCTCGCCGTTGTGCCCGAACGGCGGATGTCCCAGATCGTGCGCGAGCGCTGCGGAGTCGACGATATCGGGATCGCAGCCCAGCGCCTAGCCGAGCTCGCGGGC
>JBBSSC010000316.1:0-2965 GCA_038242465.1 Propionibacteriales bacterium
CATGCCGCGCAGGGCATTGATCTGGTTCGTCGTGGTGACGATGTCGTCGACCCCGAGAGCGCGCAGGATCCTGCTCGTCGAGGCGAGCGAGTCGAGTTGACCGTCGAAGGCTGCGAGCGCGGCCCTGACCGCGGATGCTTCTCGGCCCGCGGCCCAGTTGCGCACCGGGCCGAAGGGGATGCGCTGGGCGAACCGAACGATGGGCGAGAGGCTGTTGCGTGCCTGCGCCGCGACACGCGTCGCCTGCGCTGTACGAGCGGCGCCGAGCGCCAGGCTGACGCCCTTGGCTCCCTTGGACAAAAGTCCGCCACCGATGAGACCTAGCGAAGCCCATGCGACGTCACTCAGGCTCGCATCGCCCATCAGGAACTGGACGGACACGAGCGCGAAGATCGCGACACCGACCCAGAAAGCGACCGTGACGAGAAGGGCCAGGAAGGCGCCGCCGGTGCCGATGATGAGTAGCACGATGATGACAAGGGCGATGATGACGGCCAGCACCTGTAGGGCATCGACGATAACCTTGAGGGCCGACTTCACGAAGCCCTTGATGTCATCCATCCGGCTGTCCTTGAACTGCTCGGAGGCAGCGCGGATGGCGCTGGCGGCCGTGTTGGCAGCCGTGTCCAGGGCACTCATCGCGTTGACCAGACGAGTACGCGCTGCTGACAGCGCGGTGCCCGCATCTGTCAGGCGCTGGTCGCGGTCGTCGTCGGCGGTCTTCTGCTCGTCGGTGGGTTCATCGACATCTTCGAGCAGGCTGGTGGTGTTGGCCTTGCGCTGCGCCTCGGCTTCGACGGCGTCGGCGACAGCTGCGGCGGTCTCGGTGCGGGCAGTACCGACCTGAACGGCGAACGTCGAGAGCGCCGTACCCGCGTCGACGTACTTCTCGGCGGCCTTGTCGAGGTCGCCCTCGCCTTCATCGGCCTTGTCGATGAACTCCTTGGCGGCCTCGCCCGTCCATCCGGACAGTCCACTCAGCTTGCGGAGCAGCAGTGCGGCATCGTTCATCTGCGCACCCTGGTCGGAGAAGACCTTTGCCACCTGCTCGACGTCGTACTCTGATGCCGGCACGGGATCGGAGCCCTCGCCCACGAGCTCCCACTGCAGATACCCGCGCGATGTCATGATTCTCCCTCTGGGGACTCTTCGAGCGATGCAGCCAGATCGAGATCTGCCTTGGTGAATTCCTCATGCGACTTGCGGGCCATCTCGCCAAGCGCCTCGACCTTGTCGGTCAGTTTATTGCGCTTGTCATCCCAGTCGTTGACGAAGTCGTCAATTGCCTCGGCGACCTTGTTGTGCGCGACATCTGCCTTGTCGTAGCTCTTGAGACGCCCGTCGTCCTTCAGCTTGGAGGTGATGTCACCCAACTGGTCGCCGAGCGTTGCCAAGTCACCACTGTTGTAGGTCAGGTCGGCCATGAAATCACCTCTTGTGCGTCAAAACTCGGGACGTGCAGGATCTCGGCAGGGGCAACCCGGTCGTGCGCTCGGTCACCCCTGCCGAGCATTGCGGAGCTATTAGCCCTTGAGAGCGTTGGCCAGCTGCGTGTCGACGTCGGCGAACGTCTCAGCGGCCTTGTTGAGATATGTGGCCATGCCGTCGAGTCCATCAAGAGCCTTCGTGACGCCCGTGTTGAACTCTTCGTACGATCCGAGGAACTGACCGGAGGCTGCGTCGGTGACGAATCCACCGTTGACGAGGCCCTCGATCTGCGACTTCAGCGCAGACAGCTGACCCTCGATGTCGATCCGACCGTTGTTGAGCTTGGTCGCCTGATCCTGCATCTCCTGGTATGACACGGAAACGTTGGCCATGTATGACTCTCCTTGTGAGTTGCCCGGGACGTAGCCAGGCGGATGACTATGAGCTTGACGACTCGACTTTAACTCAAGAACCAGGCCGCGTCATTTTGGCCGGACAACCTTTCTTTGCGATACCCACCACACATTAGTCATGAACGTGCTGCTCCGTCTCGTGGTGTCCGGCGGGCTCGATCTGGAATGTCGAGTGCTCGACGTCGAAGTGCTCGGCCAAACAGCCCCTGAGCCGGTCGAGGACCGCATGAGCGCTGACCATGTCTGCAACCGTGTCTTCGACCACGACATGCGCACTCATGACTGGCATGCCTGAGGTGATGGTCCAGACATGCAGATCGTGAACGTCCTTGACACCATCGGTCGCGACGATGTGGGCTCGTAGATCGGCGAGGTCGACGTGCCCGGGTGTCGACTCCATCAAGACCTCGACGACGTCGCGCAACAGCGACACCGCCCGAGGCAAGATCATGGCCGCGATGACGAGCGAGGCGATGGCGTCTGCCGGGTACCAGCCAGTGAGCAGGATCACGATGGCTGACGCCATGACCGCCACCGAGCCGAGGGCATCGCCAACGACCTCGAGATACGCACCGCGCACATTGAGGCTCTCGCGCGAACCCGCGCGCAGCAGGACCATCCCGATGAGGTTCACGACCAAGCCGACGGCACCGGCCGAGAGGATCAATGCCCCGTCGAGCTCTGGCGAGTCACCGAACCGGCGGATCGCGCTGTAGGCGATCCAGATCGACAGGCCCAGCAGGATCAGGCCGTTGAGCCCCGCGGCCAGGATCTCGGTGCGCTGGTACCCGAAGCTGCGCCTCGAGCCAAGACCTCCCCCGCGCTGGGCAACGGAGATGGCTGCGAGCGCCATGAAGAGGCCAAATGAGTCGCCGAGCATGTGGCCGGCATCGGCCAGTAGTGCGAGGCTTCCGGTGATCGCCGCGACGACCGCCTCGACGAACAGCACCGTCAGCGACAGCGCCAGTACGAGGGCAAGCCGTCCCCGGTGCTGCACGCCCGTGCCGTGCGCGTGATCGTGTCCCATATCCCCAGGCTAGTCCGCGTGGGCGGCGCGCTGGCGTCCACCCACATGCGTGGGCGGCGTAGCAGCGTCCACCCGCGTCGCCATCTTGGACGTCAGC
>JBBSSC010000317.1:0-2956 GCA_038242465.1 Propionibacteriales bacterium
CGCTATCTGCCCGGCCCGAAGATCGCGCGACCCTGGACATTCGTCTCCTCCGGCAGCGCCGTCCGGGCCTGACGGTCAGCCGCGCTGCTCCAAAGCCTCGGTCAGCAGGACGACGAGGGCCTCAAGCTGGACGTCGGCCGAGGATGAGATCTCCTGATCGGAGCCGTCGAGCGCACGGGCAGCCAGGCTGGCCTTGCTGTCGATGAGCTCGGCGATCTTGCCGTCGATGGTTTGCGCGGCGATGATGCGCCACGCCGTGACGGGTTCTTCCTGCCCGATGCGGTGCACGCGGTCGATGGCCTGCGTCTGCTCGGCATCGGTCCACGACAGCTCGGCCAGGACGACATTCGACGCGACCTGGAGGTTGAGCCCGACACCCGCCGCGGTCAGCGAGCAAACCGCGATCTCGACGTCCTCGTCGTTGACGAAGGCGTCGATATTTGCCTGGCGCACCTTGGCGCTCTGGTCGCCGCGGATCGACGAGTACTTGATGCCGCGCTTGGCGAAGGTCTCCTCGGCGACGTCCATGACGTCGATGTGCTTGGCGAAGAACACGACCTTGCCGACATTGCGCGACAGCTGTGCGGCGTAGTCGGCAGCGAGGCCGGCCTTGGCCTGGCCGATGCGGCGCATCATGGTGAAGACGTTCTCGCCGGTCTTCTCGCTGTTGGTGTCCTCGCGCTCCCACGTCGCGACGCGGCGCACGAGCTCGTGATCGATGCCGTCGACCGTGACGCCGGCAGAGCGGGTCACGAGCGCGGTGTCGTAGCGGGCGACCATGCGGCGCGCGAGCTCCTGCTCGGCCTCGCGGATCGACCGGCCGATCGCGTCGTCCAGCTCGACGGGCAGGTCGGCGATACGGCGGGCCGGGATGTCCGCGGCGACATCGACCTTGCGGCGGCGCACGATGCCCATGTTGATGACATTGGTGCGCGCGGAGGAGTAGAAGCCGGAGTCTGCGGGGGACAGGCCCGTCTCCTCGAGGCGCTCCATCAGCTCGGCGAGCGGCTTCTTGTCGTCGATCCAGCCGAGGAACTGCCAGATCGCCCGGAAGTTCTCGATGTCATTGATCAGTGGAGTACCGGTCAGGGCCATCAGCAGCGGTCGCGCAGTGCGGTTGCGGATGCGTTCGGACAGCTCGAGGGCATGTTTCGAGCGCTGCGACGACTTGTTCTTGATGAAGTGCGCCTCATCGATGACCATGCCGCGGAAACCGAAGTCGCCGAGCCAACTCACGTGTCGGTCGAGCACCTCGTAGTTGACGATCACGATGTCGGCGAAGCCCTCGATCGAGTCGCCGTCTCCGTGGATCACGGTGGCCTTGCGGCTCGGCGTCCAGATGTCGACCTCGCGTGCCCAGTTGGTCTTGACGACATTGGGCACAACGACGAGTAGCGGATATGCATCGGCGGCATGGGCGGCCAGCAAGGCCTGCGCGGTCTTGCCGAGTCCGGGCTCGTCCGCGAGTAGGAATGTGCGATGTCCTTCGGCAGCTGCGGCGACGACCTGCGCCTGGTGCGGCATGAGCTCGAGGCCGCCGGGCGTCATCAGGAATCCGGGCTCCGGCAACGGCATGCACGAAGACGTGCCGCCGTACTCGAAGGCGCGGAACAACGGCCCGAGCAGCTCCCACGTCGACAGCCGCTTGGGGCTGGACACGCGCGTCTCGGTGGCCGAAAAATCGGGGGCCAGGAAGGGATTCGCGAGCTGGCGCGAGATGACCGACTGAGGCACGACACGTCGTTCGCTCACGACGGGAGCGGTGGTCGAGTCGGCGGAGGCTTCTTCGGCGGCGGCCTCGATGCCGGCGGCTTGCAGCATCTCGCTGCGCAGCGTGTCGGCGGCATCCGAGAAGACTGCGTTCTCGTCGAGCAGGGGATAGACCGTGGGGTCGAGCGCAACTGTCTGAGCCAGGATCGTCGCCACGCCGTCGAGCCGCTTGAGCTGCTCAGCGCGGTGCGCCTCGGTGGCATTCTGGTCTGCCTTGACCCGTGCGCGCTCTTCGCGCACCAGCACCGCGATGACCTGGAACTTGGTGCGCCCTGAAGCTGTCAGCGGACCACGCTGCGCCTTGGTCTCGACCTCACGCACAGCACGGGCTAGCACCCGGATGATGTCACCCTTCTCGAGCGGTCGCGGGCTGCGCTGCCGGCGTGGGGCAGTGCGGGTCGTGCCGGTCTGGCGCTGGCCTCGTCGAGCCAAGAGATCCTCCTGTGGAGAGCCGGGCGAGTGCCCGACGTGCGGCGGCACCGATCCGACTCGTGGGGCGCTGACGAGAAGACGGACGGATAGCCTGTCGGCTGGTCCGGCGAGTCTCGCCCCGTCGACCGCCGGGATCTGCGCTCCGGCGGACGCCTGTCATGTGGCGAGTCGTCGGTAGGACGACATCGCATCACGGCCCTCGAGCAGACAATGTCGCCTGTGGGGCGACGCTGCGGGTTTCGGTGTCGAAACTTATGGTACCCCCGCTTGGTTCGCTTCGCCTGCGAAGGCGTGCGAATTCGTCGGTCTGTCTCGTTATCAGTGCCCGTAGGTGCCGGCGTGGGAGCCGCGTGAGACCCGGCTGTGCGGATCCGCCTCGCCGACGCGCGGCGGCGCAAGCCACACCGCGAACAGGGTCGTGACCGGCACCGCGAGCACAAGACCGATAGCTCCGACGAGCGTTCGGACGATCTCCTGCCCGATCTCCTCGGTCGTCGCGATATCGGCCAGTCCGCGCTGGTAGGCCGTCGCGAGCAGTAGGACCGTCATCGCCGAACCGGCATAGGCGAAGACGAGGGTGTAGACGCTCGAGGCGATGTGGTCGCGTCCGATCCGCATCGCAGAGGCGAACAACGCGGCCTTGCGAGCAGCTGGCTGGACGGCTCGCAACTCCCACACCGCGCTGGCCTGGGTAACCGTGACGTCGTTCAGCACGCCGAGGCCTGCGATGACCATCGTGCCGGCCACGATGGCC